>NZ_CP146069.1:1168783-1326604 GCF_037023735.1 Roseovarius sp. S88
GCGATTAGGATCAGAGGCGCGGCTTTCACCAAGAGCTGAGGCCGGTAATAAAAGGCGAACTCGCCAAACACCGGATCCCAGAAGATGGTGCGAATGGCCTCAACAGGGTCCTTTCCCAGGACGGCAAAGAGGGCGCCACCAACGAGCATAGTGATGATCACAGCACCCACAGGCGCCAGATAGGACCAGATGCGCGACGGCTGGGGGCGCTTTTCAAGCCGGATCATACCGGATCTCCTATATGCAGGATTCGGGGCTCTGTCCCCGCCGCCCTTTGGGCGCCTCCCCCAGGATATTTTGAGCAAAAAGAAAGGGAAGGGGCGCGTTTAGCCATGTGCCACCTCCATCCCGTGTGCGCCGCCCATCATCAGGCCGATTTCCTCAACGGAGAGCGTGTTGGAGGCTTTGATATCAGACAAACGCCCTTCGTTGAGGGCTGCAAACCGGTCGGAGATTTCCAGAAGCTCATCAAGATCCTGGCTGATGCAAAGCACGGCCGCCCCATTGGTGGCCAGATCCAGCAGAGCCTGCCGGATGGCCGCGGCGGCCGCTGCATCGACGCCCCAGGTGGGTTGATTGACAACAAACACAGCCGGGCGCTGTACAACCTCGCGCCCGATGACAAATTTCTGAAGATTTCCCCCCGACAAAGCACGCGCCGCGACATCGGCACTTGGGGTGCGGACATCGAATTTCACGATGATGGACTCTGCAAAATTTTTCGCGGCCGACCAGTTGAGAACCCCCTGCCAATGCAGGTTTTGGCGCGCAAACCCTGTCAAAAGCGCGTTTTCGGTCAGGCTCATATCCGGGGCTGCGGCATGACCCAGCCTCTCTTCGGGGGCGGCCAGCAATCCTAGCCGGCGCCGTTCGGAGGGACCGAAATTGCCAATGGGTGTGCCTTGGAACACGATAGTGTCAGGAGCGCCTCGCGCCTCGCCGGAAAGCGCGGCCAGCAGCTCATCCTGACCATTGCCCGCCACGCCGCCGATGCCAAGTATTTCCCCCGAATAAAGGGCAAAGCTGATATTTCTCAGAGACATGCCAAAAGCAGACGAGGGCGGGCGTGAAAGGTTTCGCAATTCCAGTATCACGTCGCCGGCTCTGTGATCTGCGCGCGCCGGGGTGGCAAAGCTGTTGCCGACCATCATCTCAGCCATGTCGCGCGCCGATGACTCGGACGGAACACAAGTGCCGACCTTGCGTCCGTGCCGAAGGATCGTGGCCTGGTCACACAGGCGCTGAATTTCTTCCAGTTTGTGGGAGATATAAAGGATCGCGACACCTTCGGATGTGAGTTTGCGTAAGGTTTGAAACAGGATTTCGACCTCTTGCGGGGTGAGGACTGACGTCGGTTCATCCATGATCAGAAGCCGGGGGTCTTGCAGAAGGCAACGAATGATTTCGACGCGCTGTCGTTCCCCTGCAGAAAGGTCGCCAACCATGCGGCTTGGATCCAGCGGCAAGCCATAACCGTTTGAGACATCCCGAATGCGGGCTGAGAGCTGCCGCATCGGCGGTGGGGTCTCCATGCCAAGGGCCACGTTTTCAGCAACGCTAAGAGCTTCAAAGAGCGAGAAATGCTGAAACACCATGGCCACGCCTGCGGCCCGGGCGTCACTGGGTTCTTTGGGCGCAAAGTCCTGTCCAAGCAACAGCATGGTGCCTTGGTCTGGCGCAACCAGACCGTAAATCATTTTAACCAGCGTTGACTTGCCAGCCCCGTTTTCCCCCAAGAGCGCATGCACCTGGCCTGGATGGATGTCAAAGCTCACATCGTCATTGGCCACAACCCCGGGATAGGTTTTGGTCAGGCCGGAAAGTCTCAGCAAAGGCTCTGTCACGCGCCGTGTGTCCCCCCGGTTTCCGGCAACCCCGCGTCTGCTTAGCCCAAGGCGGGCAGGCGCTGCAATGGGCCGGGTCCAGGATGGGGCAGTTGTCCACAGAAAATGCCTCTGATTTGGGCACTCACCTCTGGCGAAGGGCAGGGTGGTCGCCTAGGATCGCCACCATGAGCAGAACCCCTCGATTCATCCATCTTCGTCTTCATACTGAATATTCGCTTCTTGAAGGGGCCGTGCGCCTCAAAAAGCTCGCGGATCTCTGCGTCACCCACGACATGCCGGCGGTTGCTGTGACCGACACCAACAATATGTTCGCGGCACTGGAGTTTTCCGTGGCTGCCAGCGGGGCCGGTGTGCAGCCGATCATGGGGTGTCAGTTCGATCTGCAATACCTCGCGCCTGAACCCGGTAAGCGCGCAGTGCCACCCGCCCCCGTCGTTCTGTTGGCGCAAAACGAACAGGGGTATGAGAACCTCATGAAGCTCAATTCGGCGCTTTACCTGCGCGCGGATGGGCAGTTGCCACACCTGACAATCGAAGACCTTGAGGCGCATGCTGAGGCGGTCATCTGTCTCAGCGGTGGTCCGGATGGCGCGGTGGGCAAGCTCTTGCAGCTTGGTCAGCACGCAGCGGCCGAGGCTTTGATGACACGGATCAAGGCAGCATTCGGAGACCGGCTCTATGTAGAGTTGCAGCGTCACCGCGGTGAGGCAGGCGTGCCAGAGGCCGAAGTGCTCACGGAACGCGGTTTTGTCGAGATGGCTTATGCCATGGATTTGCCTTTAGTGGCGACGAACGATGTCTATTTTCCCAAGGCAGACATGTACGAGGCGCATGACGCGATGATCTGCGTGGCCGAAGGGGCTTATGTGGATCAGTCCGAGCCGCGCCGAAGGCTGACGGCCGAGCACTACTTCAAAAGTCCGGCAGAGATGGCGACGCTATTCGCTGATTTGCCTGAGGCCATTGAAAATACGGTGGAAATTGCGCAACGCTGCGCATTCGGAGCTTACAAACGCGATCCAATCCTCCCAAAATTTGCAGATGATGAGATCGAAGAACTGCGCCGACAGGCAGAAGCGGGTCTCAAAGAGCGGCTGGCCGTTATTCCCCATGCGACCTCTGTCGAAGAGTACGAAAAGCGCCTCGACTTTGAGCTTGGCATTATCGAAGGCATGGGTTTTCCTGGCTATTTTCTGATCGTTGCCGATTTCATCAAATGGGCCAAGGAAAAGGATATTCCGGTTGGTCCCGGGCGCGGTTCGGGTGCAGGCAGTCTTGTGGCCTATGCGCTGACGATCACCGACCTTGATCCGCTGGCTTACTCGCTTCTTTTCGAGCGGTTCCTGAACCCAGAGAGGGTCAGTATGCCGGATTTCGATATCGACTTCTGCATGGATCGTCGCGAAGAGGTCATTCAGTACGTTCAGCAAAAATATGGCCGCGACAAGGTGGGGCAGATCATTACGTTCGGCGCGCTTTTGTCCAAGGCGGCGGTGCGCGACCTTGGCCGGGTGTTGCAGATGCCCTATGGACAGGTGGATCGACTCAGCAAAATGATCCCGGTTGAAGGTGTGAAACCTGTGAGCATCGAAAAGGCGCTCGCTCAGGAAGAGCGCTTGCGCGATGAGGCCAAGCGCGAAGAGGTGGTCGACCGTCTGCTGAAATACGGCATGCAGGTAGAAGGTCTGCTCAGAAACGCCTCGACCCATGCAGCGGGTGTAGTGATTGGTGATCGGCCTTTGGATGCTTTGGTGCCGCTCTACCAGGACCCACGTTCTGACATGCCGGCCACGCAGTTCAACATGAAGTGGGTGGAACAGGCCGGGCTGGTCAAATTCGACTTTCTCGGCCTGAAAACCCTGACCGTTATTCAGAACGCAATGGCGCAGATCCACGCTTCAGGTCGGGATTTGCATGTCGCCGCTGATGGCACGCAGCTTTATGAACCTGCCGAAGGCGCGGTCAATCAGATCAACGCCATTCCGCTGGATGATACCAAAACCTATGAGCTTTATGCCGCCGCCAAAACCGTCGCTGTGTTCCAGGTGGAAAGCTCCGGCATGATGGATGCGCTCAAGCGCATGAAACCCGATTGCATCGAGGACATCATCGCACTTGTAGCGCTCTACCGCCCTGGCCCGATGGAGAACATTCCGAAGTTTTGCGAGGTGAAAAACCAGCTTTCAGAGCGCGAAACGCTGCACCCTTCGATTGATCACATTCTGGATGAGACCCAGGGTATCATCGTCTACCAAGAACAGGTTATGCAAATCGCCCAGGAGATGGCGGGTTACAGCCTTGGCGGTGCGGACCTTCTGCGCCGCGCGATGGGCAAAAAGATCCAAGAGGCGATGGATGCCGAGCGGCCGAAATTCATTGCTGGCGCCAAGGAAAACGGTGTCGATGACGCCAAGGCGCTAGAGGTATGGAACCTCTTGGATAAATTCGCCAATTACGGATTCAACAAATCCCATGCGGCGGCCTATGCTGTCGTCAGTTATCAGACGGCGTGGCTCAAAGCGAACCATTCGGTGGAGTTCATGGCCGGAGTGATGAATTGCGACATTCATCTCACTGATAAGCTGGCTGTCTATTTTGAAGAAGTGCGCAAACAACTTGATCTGCCCTGGGCGCCGCCTTGCGTGAACCGCTCAGAGGCGACGTTTTCCGTCAAAGACGGTGTTCTGCACTATGGGCTCGGCGCACTCAAGAACGTGGGTGCCGAGGCGATGCGCCTGATCACCGAAGTGCGGGGTGACAAACCCTTTGTTACGCTCTTTGATTTTGCGCGGCGGGTTGATTTGAAATCCATTGGCAAGCGGCCGCTGGAAATGCTGGCCCGCGCGGGCGGTTTTGATGAACTGGATCGCAACCGCCGCCGTGTGTTTGACAGCCTTGAGGCGTTGATGCGGTATTCCGCAGCCATATTCGAACAACGCGCCTCCAATCAGGTTTCACTCTTTGGCGAAGCGGGCGATGACCTGCCCGAACCGCGTCTCAGCCCGGTAGAAGACTGGCTTCCGGCGGAGCGATTGACCGAAGAATTCACCGCTGTGGGCTTTTACCTCTCTGGTCATCCGCTAGACGACTACATGGCCGCGCTGCGCCGCAAGGATGTCAAAACGCTGGATGAGGTCACGGAATTGGCCGCGCAAAAGGGCGCGCTTGTGGCTAAAATGGCCGGGGTCGTTGCAGGGCGTCAGGAACGCAAATCCGCACGCGGCAACCGCTTTGCCTTTGTTCAGCTCAGCGATGTGACTGGCGGATACGAAGTCACAATGTTTTCCGATACGCTGGAAAGCGCAAGAGACGATCTGGAAACCGGTGCGCAGATTGTCTTGGGCGTTGAGGCCACCATGGAGGCCGATCAACTCAAGCTTCTGGCTCGAAGTGTGCAGCCCGCTGATGCCGTTGTGGCCGATGCAGGTGCCTCGGGTCTGCGGATATTTGTGGAAAGCGAAGCTGCGATCCCATCGGTCGCAAGTGTCCTGACCTCTGCCGAAGATCTCAAACAGCGGACAGGAAGAGGGCCCATCTATTTTTGCCTGATGCATCAGGGACTTCCAGGAGAAGTCGAGATTGCCGCGGGGCGCGAATTCCCTGTAACACCCAAGATCAAAGGCGCAATCAAAAGTCTTTCAGGTGTTGTGACAGTCGAGGATATCTAACTTTGGATGCTGTTGCTCCGGACAATTCTTCCCGTGTGATCGAAGGAGAAGTCTATGCTTCGCATCAGCTCGGTGGTGCATCTGTTTCTCTTTGTTGCGATTTGTATCTGCCATCAGTCCCATCACCCCCTCTTTTCGTGTGGTTTCACGGTGGTGCGTTTGTGACAGGTAACTTTCGCCAGCGCGTTTGCCGAAGGATGGGGAGAGTATTGACCAAGCACGGCATCGCGGTAGCAAGTGTGCAGTATCGGCTGAAAGCAGAGTTTGACGATCTGTCTGAGGCCGTCCAAATGCAGTATGATGCGCTTCAAGCCAAACGCCGCAATCACCTCAGGCTTTTGCTGTCGCATGACCGGGCGCTGGCGGCGATGGAAGATGGTTTGGCCTTCGTGAGATGGGCAAATGACAATGCAGATCGGTTCGGGTGGTCCGATACAAGAATTTTGGCGGGTACGTCAGCAGGTGGAATAAACGCGTTCAACATGGTTTTCACTGCACCTGCTCTGGGCATTGAGTGTTCTAAACCAGCCGGAGTTTTTTCAGCATCTGGGGGCTACGCCTATCCTTCATTGGTTTCTCCCGAGTTGTCTGGCCCGATACTGGCCATCCACAATCCCGAAGACAAACGTGTACCGATCAAATCAGTCAGGCGCATGAAGCGGGTGATGGGTAAGCAGGTACGGCTGATCGAATCCGATACAATGATCCACAGCCACATCACACCTTTCCCGGATGAACGCCGGTTCGCGACTTTTAAACGAATTGCAGATTTCGTGCATTCGGCGCGCGACAACAGTAAATAACGCTCTGACATCACTTCAGAATTGTGTTGCGATCATCACCAATGCGGCGGGGGTTTATCTCCTGCAAGAACCTGGCCTGTGTTCATGGCTTCACGCTCTGCTTCGGCTTCCATCAAAAGCTGAACGCGACGGTTGAGCATCGCGATCGTGGCTTCCTGACGTGCGATCACGTCCGACAGCTCATCAACGGTGCGCTGCAAATGCGCAATGTTCTCTTCCAGCCGTTCCATATCGCAATTATCGGCAAAGCGTTAACGCGGTCAATGTGGCGCACCAATTCGTGATGCTTGGGCGCGAATACGCCATCGCTTGCCCACAGGCGGCCCTTCGGCTAGACCGCCTCGCAGATGCCCAAGCCAAGGACGTTGGACATGGCCAAGATGAAAAAAGCCCCAAGACCCAAGGCGGAAACGCCCAAAGGGTTCCGTGATTATTTCGGTGTCGAAGTCACCGAACGTGCTGATATGCTGCACAAAATTGCCGGGGTGTATCATCAATATGGCTTTGACGCGCTTGAGACGAGCGCAGTTGAGACGGTCGAGGCGCTGGGGAAGTTTCTGCCCGATGTGGATCGCCCGAATGAGGGTGTGTTTGCCTGGCAAGAGGCGGACGAAGACGGCGCGGGCGACTGGATGGCGCTGCGCTATGATCTGACGGCGCCCTTGGCGCGGGTCTATGCGCAGCACCGCAATGATCTACCCACACCGTATCGGCGGTATGCGATGGGACCAGTCTGGCGCAATGAAAAGCCTGGGCCGGGGAGGTTTCGTCAGTTTTATCAATGTGATGCGGACACTGTGGGCACGGCAAGCATGGCCGCGGATGCCGAGATCTGTGCGATGCTGGCGGACACGCTGGAGGCGGTCGGGATTCCGCGCGGCGATTATGTGGTGCGGGTGAACAACCGGAAGGTTCTGAATGGCGTGCTCGAAGTCATGGGCCTTGAAGAAGGCGAAACACGCGATGCGGTGCTGCGTACCATCGACAAGTTTGACAAGGTGGGCGAGGCCGGCGTGCGGGAGCTTTTGGGCAAGGGACGATTGGATGCGTCGGGTGCATATATTGAAGGAGTCGGATTGAGCGATGATCAGGCTGGCCCCGTTTTGGGTTTCCTGACCTCGAAATCAGACGAAGCGTCAGAGACCATTTCGAACGTGCGCCAAGCGGTTGGTGGCAGTCAAATGGGACTTGAAGGTGTGCAAGAACTTGAAACCATTGCCAATCTTCTTGTCGCTCAAGGCTACGAACCTGACCGCATCGTCATCGACCCTTCCGTTGTCCGTGGTCTCGGCTACTACACCGGCCCGGTTTACGAGGCCGAGCTCACCTTCGAAATTCACGATGAAAAGGGCCGCAAGCGTCAATTCGGTTCGGTCGCGGGCGGCGGGCGCTATGATGATCTGGTCAAACGCTTCACCGGTCAGGCTGTGCCAGCCACGGGTGTCTCCATCGGTGTGGACCGACTCTTGGCGGCTTTGCGCGAAAAGGGTCGGATTGGCGGTAGGGTCGAGGGCCCTGTGGTTGTGACGGTCATGGATCGCGACCGGATGTCGGATTATCAGGCGATGGTCGCCGAGCTGCGCCAGGCAGGCATCCGCGCCGAAGTTTATCTCGGGAACCCCAAAAACTTCGGCAATCAGCTCAAATACGCTGACCGGCGTGGCAGCCCGGTTGCAGTGATCGAGGGCGGTGACGAAAAGGAAAAAGGCATCGTGCAGATCAAGGACCTGGTCCTCGGCGCGAAGATTGCCGAAAGCGCCACGCTAGAAGAATGGAAGGAACGGCCCAGCCAGTTTGAAGTGCCACGCGACCAACTGGTTGCCAAGGTGAAAGAAATCCTCGACGGGCAGGGGAAATGACCAACCTTGCCGCGATCAAAGCCGAGGCGTTGCGCCTGCGTGGGATCTTTGAGGCCGCCGGGGCCACCCCTGTGGGCCCACCAGTTTTGCAGCCTGCGGACACATTGCTTGATCTTTATGGCGAAGACATCCGTGCGCGTGCCTATGTGACGTCAGATGCGCTTCGTGGCGAACAAATGCTGCGCCCGGATTTCACCGTGCCCGTGGTGCAGATGCACATGGAGCACGGTGCCGAACCGGCCTGTTACACCTACGCAGGAGAGGTGTTTCGCCGCCAGGAGGATGACCCGGATCGGGCCAGCGAGTACCATCAGGTCGGATTTGAGCTGTTTGACCGCGAGGCCCCTGAGGCCGCTGATGCTCGTGTATTTTCAGAGATTTACAATATTCTGAAGCCACTGAAGCTGCGGGCGTCAACGGGGGATATCGGCATTCTCACCGCAGCGGTGTCCGGCTTGCAAACCACAGACCGTCGCAAGGCGGCCTTGATGCGCCATATCTGGCGGCCCCGCCGGTTCCGTGCGCTTGTGGACCGGTACTCCGGTCGCGCATCTGTGCCGGAAAGCCGCGCCAGCCTCTTGGCTATGGACAACCCGATGGAGCAAGCCGCCCCTCTGATCGGTCTGCGCAGCCATGCTGAGATCGAGGCGCGCATTGCCGCTCTGCGCGAAGATGCAGCAGCCCCAAATTTGTCTGAAAACGATGTCGCCCTGTTGGATGCCATTCTGTCTGTGCGCGAAACATCTGTTAACGCGCTGGAACATCTCCGCGATATCGCGGTTGATCTGCCCTCCATCAGCCCCGCTGTTGCGCGGCTTGCCAAACGGCTTGACGCGCTCAACGCTGCTGGCATCGACGTGACAGTGCTTGATTTCGAAGCCAGCTATGGCCGCACGCAGATGGAATACTATGACGGGTTTGTTTTTGGTTTCTATGCGCCGGACCGTCCGGATTTGCCGCCAGTCGCTAGTGGTGGGCGCTACGACGCGTTGACCCGGCAATTGGGGCAGGGGCGCGAAATTCCCGCAGTCGGCGGTGTCATACGGCCCGGTCTGGTGGTTGAACTCGGAGGCGCGGCATGAGCATCAAGATCGGTGTGCCCTCCAAAGGGCGATTGATGGAAAAGACCTTTGACTGGTTTGCCAAGCGCGGCATCACGTTGGGCCGGGCTGGATCTGATCGTGAATACTCAGGCTTTGTAGAAGGTATCGACGGTGTTGAGCTGGTCCTGCTGTCCGCTGGAGAAATCCCCCGGGAATTGCGCGCCGGGCGCATTCATCTGGGCGTGACCGGCACCGATCTTGTGCGCGAAAAACTGGGGCAATGGGATCAGGTGGTTGAGGAATTGGAGCCTTTGGGCTTTGGTCAGGCTGACCTCGTGCTGGCTGTCCCGCAGGCTTGGGTCGATGTGAATACGCTGGATGATCTGGACGCAGCGGCGGCGGCCTTTCGGTCTGTGCACGGGTTTCGGCTTCGCATCGCCACCAAGTACCATCGCTTGTGCCGTGAGTTTCTGCGCGAGAATGGCGTGGCCGATTATCAGTTGGTCGACAGCCAGGGCGCCACGGAAGGTACGGTCAAAAACGAGACCGCCGAGGCGATCGCCGACATTACATCTACAGGTGACACAATGCGCGCCAATCATTTGAAAACACTGGAAGACGGCTTGATCTTGCGCAGTCAGGCCACGCTCTATCGCGCGCGCCGTGCAGATATCTGTGATCTGGATCGCAAAACGCTCGGTGAGCTGATCGAGAGCTTGGGTGTTTCTTGAGGGGATAACCGCGTTTGTGGTTTGATATCTGCAAGCTGTAAGAGTTTTTCTGTGGATAACCTAAATTGCAAGTTCTCAGATGTGAAAACCAAAAGCCAAGTTGCCTTTGTTTCTTCCCAGAACCGTATCAAAGCGTTAACCTTTATGAATATCAAAGGGATAGAACGCGATGATCATCCGCTCCATCAAGGCGACGCCGGTTAACATTCCTTTTGTCGCCCCGTATCGGTTCAGCTATGGCGCGATTGCTTCTTTGACCAAAACGGTGATCGAGCTTGAGACAGAAGATGGGGTTGTGGGTCTTGGCGAATGTGCCGACGGGGATCGGGCTGCCGATGTCGAAGTAATGGGTGTGCGCCTTGTCGGACGTGACATTCGGCTTGTGACCGAGGCCGTACGTCTTTGTGTACCCAGTATGGCCTATTCTCCCTGGGACAATGTGCTGGCCAAACGGCGTGTGTTCGGTGGCATCGAAATGGCCATGTGGGATGCGCGTGGCAAAACCGAAGGCCTTCCCCTGTGGCATCTTCTTGGTGGCAAGGTCCGCGATGAGATTGCGCTGACCGAATATTTCGCCTTTCGCGATCCCGGCCCGGCGCATCCCGGTGAGGCCACACCGGTTGAGATCGCAAAATTCTGTGCCGAGATGATCGACAAACACGATGCTCAGATTTTTGAAGGCAAGCTGGCGACATTCGACCTGACAACCGAAGTGGACATGGTCCGCGAGGTGCGCGCGGCGATTGGCGACCGCGAATTGCGGCTTGATGCCAATGGCGGGTGGGTCTTGCCCACCGCAAAGCGTGCGATCAAGGCGCTTGGGCCGTATGACGTGGCGTGGTACGAAGAACCCGTTGAAAACTATGAGGAAATGGCCGCTTTGCGGTCCGTTACAGAAGCGGGGCTGTCAAGCCACCGGATCGATCTTCGCCGCGCGGTGGAGCTTGGCGCGCCGGACGCAATCGTGACCAATATCAATGAATTGGGTGGCATGTCCGGGGCTGTGGATTTCATCCGATCCTGCGTGCGATTTGATATCGGGTTTCGATTTCACAGTGGCGAAACAGGTGTTGCAAGCGCCGCTTACCTGCATCTCAGTGCCGCACTGGAGCCTGTGCGAGAGGCCAGCCAGACCTTGCTGCGCTGGTACGCGGATGACGTGATCGAAGGCGGCCCGATGCAGCCGCGTTCCGGCACATTGCCAGTGCCCACCGGGCCGGGTTTGGGCGTTGCGATTGATCCCAAAGCGCTGGCGCGCTGCCATCAGCGGTATTGCGACGAAGGCGCGTTTCCTGCGGGGCAAACCGGCGGCGGATATGGGGGACATTTTCGCAAGAGTTAGATCCGTCGAATTGGGTATTTTTGACAAGAAAGAAGCCCGTGTGACGATCTGCATCTTGGCGTAGAAATCTGAAAGACTTAAGTTTTCGCCGAAAGGATCAATGTCATGCGACCCCAGCCACATCCCGCCTATTCTTATCGCGATGATCCTGAGGTTCCGACATTTGACGAGACGCGCATACATGTCGTGATGGATGCAGAATGCGCGTTGTGTTCACGCGCTGCCCGGCGGATCGCGCGGCTTGACCGAGAGGACGCCGTTCGCATTGCCCCTGCGCAAGGGGCGCTGGGTCAGGCGCTTTTGCGGCACTATGGTATGCGTCCTGACGACCCGGAAACCTGGCTCTTGGTAGAAGAGGGACACGCCTATGGTTCGCTGGATGCCATGTTGCGCTTGTTCCCCAGGTTTAGCGCGATTTACGCGCCTTTGCGCATCTTGTCGGCTCTGCCTTTTGGCTTGCAGGATTGGATCTACGCCCGCATCGCGCGCAACCGGTATCGCCTCTTTGGTCGCGCGGATTTATGTGCTTTGCCGGATGCGGCGGTGCAATCAAGGCTGGTGCGGTGACAAGCGTCTACGCGCAGATTTTGGGCGCTGAAGGGCTGGTGGCGTTGGCACCGGAATGCCGAGTTTTGCATGAAAGCATGGGCCGGTTCGAGGGTGAGATTACGGTTGAGATGACGCGTAACCCGTTCTTGCGATTGGCCTTGAGATGCGCGGGTTTTCCAAAGGCGTTCGAACAGGCGCCCCTGAGTTTTACCAAGGAAAAACAAGGGCAAAGAGAGGTTTGGATCCGCCAAATTGGAGATCAGGTGATGCGCACTGTTCAATGGGTGGAAGACGGGGACATGTTAGCGGAACGCCTGGGCGCGATGACAGCGATCAGCCGCCTATCGCCTGCTTCAGGTGGTCTTGACCTGACAGAGTGGCAGTTTCGATTTGCAGGTCTTGCTGTGCCGCGTTGGGCTGCGCCGAATGTCATGGCCAGCGAACGACCAGATCAGGGGCTGTATCGCTTCGAGATCGCCATTTGCCTGCCTTGGAGTGACAAGCCCATCGTGCGCTATCATGGTTGGTTGGCCACAAGTTAGGTCGTGTCCAACCGGCGTACGAGTTCGGGCAAATCCGCCACTGTGTCGATGACATGATCTGCGCCTGCATCTACAAGGATTTTTGTGGCATGCGCGCGTAGTGTGGCGATTTCAGTCTCGGACAAAGCCACCAATTCCTGAGGCGTTTTTCCGACCGCGTTCCCGGACAGCGCTACGCCAACAGTCACGCATCCTGCCGAAACGCCTTCGGCAATGCCCGGTGCGGTATCATCTACTTTGAGGATTGAATCGGGCGGATAAGCCGCCAGATCAATCATGCATTGATACATCCCTAACGGTCCGGGTCGCCCTTCGGGCAGATCATCGGAACACACCAGATTGTCCGGCACGTACCCCTGTGCCGCTGCGACAGGCAGCACGTTTTCCATGATTGAGCGGGTATATCCGGTGGTCGAGCCAATCTTGAGACCCATCTTGCGCAATGCCGCTATGGCTTCGGCACAGCCGGGCACCAGATCCGCATACTCCGCCGCAACCTTTTCATTCATCGGAACGAAAACCTTGTAGACCTCATCGACATCGGCATCTGTCGGGGCACGCCCATGCGCATCCTGCCATTGCCGCGCGATGGAGGGCATGTCCATCATCACTCGGATGTGGTCCCATTTGGCCACGCCCATCGGCGCGCGGGCTTCATCGATTGTGACCGTGAGACCGAACTCTGCAAAGGCTTTGACAAACACGCCCATCGGGGCGAACGACCCAAAATCAACGGTTGTACCGGCCCAGTCAAAGACGACAGCAGTAAAACGGGACATGAGCAACGGTTCCTTTCTTTCAGCTCGAACGCACTGGCCTGCAAGGTGAAGAGAAGTTTGACAGGCTACAGCCCTTCAAAGAAAGCCGTCAGGTTGTGGCCAAGGGCGTCGGAGACATATCCGCCTTCCTGTACGAGAACCAGTGGCAGCCCAGTGCCTGCGATGGTCGATGCGATCCGGGTAAAGCCCTGCGTGCTTACCGCCAGGCCTTGGAACGGGTCATCTTCATGCGCATCAAGGCCCAAAGCAACCACGATGGCCGTCGCCCCGAAGTCGGAAATCGCACCCAATGCTGTGTCCAATGCTGTCAGAAAAACGGCGTCGTCACTGCCGCGCATCAAAGGCAGGTTGAGATTTGCCCCCTCACCTTGCCCTTCTCCGCGTTCTTCTGCATGGCCCCAGAAGAAAGGATAAAACCCATCCGGATCGGCATGGATCGAAACGGTCAGCACGTCGCCACGTGCATAGAATATGCCTTGTGTGCCATTGCCGTGATGCACATCCACATCCAATATTGCAGGGTGCATCCTATGATCCAGCAACCGCTGCGCCGCGATGGCGGAGTTGTTCAGAAAGCAAAAGCCGCCTGCCTGATCGGCATAGGCATGATGCCCTGGCGGTCGGCAGAGCGCATAGGCATGTCTGTCGCCCGCCAGAACCGCATCCGTCGCGGCAATGGCCGATTGTGCCGAGGCGTAGGCCGACATGTAGGTGTGCGGCCCGATTGGACAGGCCGTATCAGCCTGATGGTAGCCGGCCTGACCCACTGCTGAGCTGGGATAGCCATCGCTGCGCGCGCGGGGGTGCACATTTGGAATGACCTCCGGCGCGGCGCCTGGCAGGACTTTCCATCTTTCGTGAATCGTCTGCAAAAAGGTCAAATACCGCGCGTCATGCACCGCCGCGATGGGCGCCAAACCCGCATCAGGTGGCGTATGAAAAATAGCTCCCGCATCTTCTGCCCCTTTTCGCAAAAGCTCAATGCGCTCAGGGCTTTCCGGGGATGGTTTGATTACGCCCTGGTGAAGGAAGTTCTGCGGATGATGCGCGGCTTGTGCGGAATCGAGAAAAACTTTCATGCCTGACACTCAAATCAGATCACGTTTTTTCTGTAAACCTAGCCTTACAAATTCAAATGCAGCAACATCGCGACAAATCAAGTTAAGGGAATCGCATGAAAAAAGTCTCGGTCGCTAAGTTAGACACCCTGCCGGATCGCAAACCACAATACGCGCTGGTGGGTGAGGTAGACCTCGTGGTGGTGCGATTTGATGAGGAGGTGTCGGTGATGTATGGCCGCTGCCTGCATCGTGGGGCGCTCATGTCGGACGGTTTTGTGCAGGGCGATAACCTGATTTGCGGACTGCACTACTGGGATTACCGTCTCGACTCGGGCGTGTCGGAATATAACAACGCCGAAGTACTGCCAAAATTCACCTCCTGGACTGATAATGGTGAGGTTTGGGTAGATGAGGATGAAATCAACGCCTGGGCCAAAGATCACCCCCAACCGTTTCAGCGCGATGAGTACTTAGGCCTTTATGCCGACACGAGCCACGGCACGGAAGAAGAGCCGCATAACGCACTTGTTCAGCGCTACGCACGCGAAGGACTTTCCAAAACAGGCCATCACGGCGTGGTCGACAGCATGGGGGTGCCGCGGGCCGAGCTGCCGGATTGGGATGACATTCAGATCATCACCGCGCAACTTCATCGCGCGCCGCTTCTGGACGACGACCCAGTAAGCACAGAGGTTGTGATCGGCCCGAATGCACAGAAGCCCTTAACACTTGATATCCCGCTCTTCGTCTCTGACATGAGCTTTGGCGCTTTGAGCGAGCCGGCCAAATTGGCACTGGCGCGCGGGGCAGAGCTTGCCGGAACCGGGATTTGCTCAGGCGAGGGTGGCATGCTGCCCGAAGAGCAGGAAGCCAACAGCCGCTATTTCTATGAGTTGGCCTCGGCCCGGTTCGGATTTGAGTGGGATAAGCTGGACCGAGTGCAAGCCTTTCATTTCAAAGGCGGGCAGGGGGCCAAGACCGGCACGGGCGGGCATCTGCCCGGAGCCAAGGTCAAAGGCAAGATCGCCGATGTGCGTGGACTTGAAGAGGGGCAGGACGCGATCTCGCCTGCGCGCTTCCCGGAATGGACAGATCCCAGCCAGATCAAGGACTTCGCTGATCAGGTGCGCGACCGCACAGGCGGTATCCCAATCGGCTTCAAGCTCAGCGCGCAGCATATTGAAAAGGACATAGACGCGGCCCTAGAGGTGGGCGTGGACTATATCATTCTCGATGGGCGCGGCGGCGGCACAGGGGCCGCACCGCTCATCTTCCGTGACAATATTTCGGTGCCGACCATTCCAGCCTTGGCACGGGCGCGACGGCATTTGGACCGCCTTGAGCGCGGCGATGTGAGCCTTGTCATCACAGGCGGGTTGCGCAAGCCGGTTGATTTTGTGAAGGCGATGGCGCTGGGCGCGGATGCTGTGGCGCTGTCCAACTCAGCCATGCAAGCGATCGGCTGTATCGCCATGCGTGCCTGTCACACCAATAACTGTCCGGTCGGTATCGCCACGCAAAAACCGTATCTGGTGAGCCGTCTGGTGATTGAAAAATCCGCGCGGCAGTTGGCCAATTTCTTTGAGGCTTCGGTAGAGTTGATGCAGGTGATGGCCCGAGCCTGTGGGCATGATCACCTCTCGAAATTCAACGCAGATGATCTGACTACCTGGAAACGCGACATGGCCGACCTGTCAGGCGTGGCCTATGGAGGCCTGCAATGATGGCCGCGGGGCTGGTGATTTTGGCGGAATACTGGCTCATGATGGGTGCAGTTGTCGCGCTGATCTTCCTTACAATCGGCATTGACCGCATCGATGAAGATGCGCGCGGCGCCTACATCTTTCGCCCACTGCTGGTTCCCGGCGTTTTGCTCATCTGGCCGTTGGTGCTATGGCGCTGGTACGCGCTAGAGACGGGTCGCTCCGATGAAACCAAACGCTACAAAGCGGTGCGCGGGGCGCATGGTTTCGTTGCGATTGGCATGGCCATCTCTATTGCGATCATCATCGCCACGGGGCTCAGCATCAAACAAACCTGGCCCGCTCATGTCGCGCCTGAGCGACTTTCGGAGGCAGGGCAATGAGCGTCAAGTATATCCCTGTCCAATGGAACCCGAACAAGTGGATCTATGACGGTATTATGCTAGCCGGTGTCGCGGCCTTTCTTTGGATATTTATCCACATCACCCCCGAAATCCTCAGCCACGAGCGCCCGATCAACAGCCAGGTGCACAACGCCCGCGCCTTTGGGGCCTGCGCATTCCTGATGCTCTCGATCATCCTGGCGATTGGTCCTCTGGCCAAGCTCGACACGCGTTTCATGCCGCTGCTCTACAATCGTCGCCATTTTGGGGTGATGACCGCTTTTGTCGCGACCGCCCATGCGGGGTATATCCTCAATTGGTATTTCGCCTTTTCGTTCGTGCCCAAATGGGATGCGCTGCTTTTGTCAAACACGAACTACGGCCAGCTTTTGGGCTTCCCGTTTGAGGCGCTGGGGGCGTTGGCTTTGGTGATTTTGTTGATCCTCGCCGCGACAAGCCATGATTTCTGGCTCAAGTTTCTCACAGCTCCAGTCTGGAAGCGCCTGCATTACCTGATCTACGCGGCTTATGTCTCCGTGGTCGCGCATATCAGCCTTGGCATCCTGCAAGATCAGCAGAGCCTGTTCTTGCCCATCTTTTTCATCGTTACGGCTTTCGCTGTCGCACTCCTGCATGTCTGGGCTTTTCTGGCGGAACGCAAAACGGGCGACCCGCTGGCCACAGCGGATGGCGATTGGATGCGCATCTGTCAGGCGGATGAGATCGAGGAAGGGCGCGCGCGCATCGCGCTTTTGCCCGATGGCAAGCGTGTGGCGGTGTTCAAACATGAAGGCAAGCTTTCGGCCATATCGAACGCCTGTGCGCACCAAAACGGCCCTCTGGGTGAAGGGCGCATCATTGATTGCCTCGTAACGTGCCCCTGGCACGGGTTTCAATACCGGGTGACCGATGGCCAATCCCCGGCACCCTTCACCGAGAAAATTCCAACCTACAATCTGCGTGTCGAGAACGGCGCGGTTCTGGTCGATCCGCATGCCAACCCGCCCGGCACGCATGTTGATCCTGTCGAGGTGGCGTGATGTCTGACAATAAAGACAAACCGTTTTTCGTAGGCTACCTGACTGCTCCTGACGGATTGCGCAGTTTCCTCATCGGGATCGGCATTGGCTTGGTGTTGCTCATGGCAGGCGTGGGCCTTGGCATTGGGGCCACACAGGATGATCCCGGCAATGGCGCCTTTCGGGGCGACTATGGCCGCCAAACCGTAACTGGTGTGATGGAACTGACACCTTATCCCGTGGTGCGTGTCACCCAAGGCAGCGAACATGTCCCTGAGGGGCACACGCTCATGCTTTCGGCAGGCGGCAAACAAAGCCTGATGAACCGGGTGCGGGATTTGGACGGCGAGCTTGTCACGGTCTCCGGCACTATTCTGGACCGGGGCGAGTTGGACATGATGCAGGTGCGCGGCGGGCAGAATGGCATTGCGAGAGCGGAAGGCGACGCGCCGGAGATGGAAAGCGAAGACCTGGGGCGTTGGCGCATTGCAGGTGAGATTTGCGATGGAAAATGTCTGGCTGGGGCGATGCGCCCTGGCACAGGTATTGCGCATAAGGCTTGCGCCAACCTCTGTCTGATCGGAGATATCCCACCGGTCTTCGTCAGCACGCAGCCCGTCGAGGGCAGTGAATTTCTGTTGGTCGTCGGCCCGGGTGGCACGATTTTCCCGAAATCCGCCTATGACCTTGTTGCGGCCTATATTTCGGTAGAGGGCAAGGTGGTGCGCCATGGTGATCTTCTGGTGTTCCATCTGGAGCCGGACACAGCGGAGCTGGTGCAATGATCCGGCGGCTGATCTGGACCGGAATTGCAGCCACCGCCGGTTTTGCCCTTCTCTACATTTCCCGCTTTTGGGTGTTTCAACTTTGGGGCCGTGAGGGGCTTTTCGGTATCGAGGCTCTACGCCCCCAGGGCGGATTGCTGGCGCGATGGCTGCGCGGCACGGATTTCGCTGATTTTGAACTGGTGATCTGGGTCGTGCTCAGCTTCCTGACCCTCACCATTCTGCAAAAACTCTATGACCTAACCAGTGGCGGGAGCCACGAGTGAAAGGAAAAGACATGGCCAATGAAGCACTTGACTGGATTTCCGTGGGCTATGTCGAGGACTTGCCCGAAGGCCGCGTGAAAACTGTCACGGCACGCACCACCTCGATCTGTCTGGTGCATTTCGACGGACAATGGGCGGCGATGGACAACCGCTGCCCGCATCAGAATGGACCTCTTGGCGAAGGCTCCATCGAAAAAGGCGTGGATGACCAATGCTGGGTGCGCTGCCCCTGGCATGGCTGGGATTTTGATCCGCTGACCGGTAAACCTCCCGGCGGGCACGAAGACACCGGACAAAAGATGTTTCCGATTGACGTGCGTGATGGAGAGATTTTTGTAGGGTTGGAGCCGGAACCAGAGGCCCCGCGCACAATCAGTGACGCGATGGTCGAAACCTTTGTGAACTGGGGACTGAAGTCTGTTTTTGGCATGGTGGGGCATTCCAACCTTGGCCTCGCCGAAGCCATCCGGCTCAAGGTGGGCAGCAAAGATCTCAAATACTATGGCATCCGCCACGAAGGAGCCGCAGCTTTCGCCGCCTCTGCTTACGGCAAGCTCACGGGCATGCCCGCAGGGTGCCTGACCATTGCAGGTCCTGGAGCCACCAACCTTCTGACCGGAATGTGGGACGCCAAGGTGGATCGCGCCCCCGTGCTGGCGCTGACGGGGCAGGTGCAGACCCAGGTGCTTGGCCCCGGTGCATTTCAGGACATTGATCTGGCGTCTGCCTTTGCCGCTGTGTCCCGCTTTTCACAACCGGTCTTGGGCGGGGCCAACGCCGTTGAGTTGGCCGCACTGGCCTGCAAAAACGCCATCATCAATCAAGATGTCGCGCATCTCATCTTCCCCGATGACGTGCAAACCGTGCCCTCCGACAAGCCTGCAAGCCATCCCGAGGGCCGTATCAGCCGCGTGGATGTGACACCATCTGCATCCGACCTTGACGCTGCAACGGACAAGATCAATGCCGCCAAACGGCCCATAATCATTGTCGGCCACGGTGCCTTTGATGCGCGCGAAAAAATCATTGCATTGGCTGAGAAACTTGGTGCGCCAGTGCTGACCACGTTCAAGGCCAAAGGCCTGATCCCCGATGATCATCCAAATGCCGCAGGCGTTCTGGGCCGGTCAGGCACGCCCATTGCCAGCTGGTTTATGAATGAAACTGATCTTATCATAGCTCTGGGCGCAAGCTTCTCAAATCATTCGGGAATTGAACCCTCCAAGTCGATCATTCAGGTCGACTATGACCGGATGCAATTGGGTAAATTTCACCCGGTTGACCTTCCCGTCTGGGGAGAGGTCGGTGTTTTTTGCGACTCCATGGCTATCCGCGTCAAACCGAACACCAAAGCCGTTGATCAGGTCAACGAACTGGCCGACCGCTGGCGCATCTGGCGGGATGAAAAGACCATGCGCCTGACAGAGGATCACGGCACCGGCCTGCATTCCGCGGCGGTGTTCAAGGCGCTTTCGGAACTTGCACCTGATGACGCAATCTTTGCTGTGGATGTGGGCAACAACACCTATTCCTTTGGCCGCTATCTGGAAACCAAAGGCACACAACGCGTTCTTATGTCTGGCTATCTTGGCTCTATCGGCTTTGGTCTTCCCGCAGCATTGGGTGCCTGGGCCGCGGCGCAGGATTTTGACGCCCTCAAAGGGCGCAAGGTCATTTCGATTTCCGGCGATGGCGGCTTTGGTCAGTACCCGATGGAGTTCACCACAGCCGTGAAATACGGCATGAACATCACCCATCTTCTCCTGCATAACGGTCAGTTGGGCAAAATTTCCAAAGAACAACGCGCTGGGGAATGGCCGGTGTGGGAGACGGACTTGGTGAACCCGCCTTTTTCCGCCTTTGCACGGCTCTGCGGCGGTATCGGCGAAAAGGTCACCGAAGCCGATCAGATTGCACCAGTGCTCAAGGAGGCCCTGGCGGCTGACGGCCCGGCGTTGGTCGAATTCATGACAGATGCGGAGTTGGTTTAGGCAGGAATAGTGTATTCTTCTCAGTGAATGCTGCCGCGCCTATGCGTGGTTATCCAAGAATTAATCATTGTAAACAAACCATAGCTGACCAAAGCCTGTCGCCCGCGATCTAGATAGCCATTGTCGCTCAAGCTGCGATGTGTCAGAACAAACCGCAAGTTGAATACGGTTCAGAGACCCACCAATGACTGATTTCGCAACCCGCAGAACCATGATGGTTGATACTCAAATCCGGCCTTCGGATGTTACGAAGTTTCCTGTAATCGAGGCCATGCTGTCTGTCCCGCGCGAAGCGTTTGTCCCTGATGCGCTGCGCGAGGCGGCTTATGTCGGCGAAAACATTGATCTGGGCGGCGGGCGCGTGATGCTGGAGCCCCGCACATTGGCCAAGCTTTTGGATGCGCTCGACATTCAGAATGATGAACTGGTGCTCGATCTCGGCGCAGGGCTTGGATATTCCTCCGCCGTCATCGCACGCATGGCCGAAGCTGTGATCGCGGTTGAAGATGACGAAACCCGCGCAACCGAGGCACAGACAATCCTATCAGACCAGGGGGCCGACAACGTTGTGCTCCACCATGGCGCACTGACCGAAGGCGCTGCAGAGCATGGGCCCTACGATGTGATCGTTGTCCAGGGCGCGGTTGAACAGGTGCCGCAATCGATCACAGATCAACTGAAAGAGGGTGGGCGCATTGGCTGCCTTTTTGCTGAACAGACTTTGGGTGCTGTTCGCATTGGCTACAAGATTGACGGAGACATCAACTGGCGGTTCGCGTTCAACGCAGGTGCGCCTGTCCTAGCAGGCTTTGAACGCCACGCCGCTTTCACCTTGTGACAAAAGGTTCACACGGGAGGCAGAGCATGCAACCAAGAATAAAAAACTGGCTTAGATCAGCCAGCATCGGCATCGCGATCACACTTTCAACCAGCGGATTGCTGCGGGCCGAAACCCTCGCGGAAACCCTGGTGAGCGCATATGAACACTCAGGGCTTTTGGATCAAAACCGCGCGCTCTTGCGTGCCGCGGATGAAGATGCCGCGCAGATATTGGCTGCTCTGCGTCCGATCATCAACTACAGCGCTGATATCACACGAACTTTTGGCCAAACGCGAAATGGTTTTGGGACCTCCGGTCTGTCGAACCAGGACGTGAATGTCGGCATTTCCCTGGAACTTCTGTTGTTTGATGGCGGTCAGACACGTTTTCAACTTGAGTCAGCAAAAGAGACTGTGCTGGCAACCCGCGAGGCGCTGCGCAGTGTTGAGCAACAGGTTTTGCTGCGCGCAGTCGCGGCCTTTCAGGACGTGCGTCGGAACCAGGAATTTGTCGCCCTGCGGAACAACAACCTGCAACTGCTGCGTCAGGAATTGCGCGCCGCCCAAGACCGCTTTGAAGTGGGCGAGGTGACGCGCACTGACGTGGCGCAAGCCGAAGCACGCCTTGCCGCCGCTCGCAGTGAATTTGCCGCAGCAGAAGGTGATCTGGCGCAGTCCATCGAAGAGTTCCGCGCAGCGGTTGGCCGTCGACCCGGTGCCCTGCAGCCGCCACGTCAATTGCCCAACCTGTCTGGTGATATTGACGCCTCGGCGCAGATCGCCGTGCGCAATCACCCGGATATTCTGCAGGCACAGCGCCAGGTTGCGGCTGCTGAGTTGAACGTCTCAGCGGCGGATGCAGCAACCAAACCACGGACAAGCCTTTTTGGTAATGTCGCGGCAGGCGAAGAAATCGGTGGTGATGACTTCAGTCGAACTGGAAGCTTTGGCGTTCAGGTTACGGGGCCAATCTATCAAGGTGGTCGCATCAGCTCGCTCAAACGTCAGGCAATGGCACAGCGCGATGCCAGCCGTGGCAACCTGCACGAAGTGCGCCACCGCATTGTTCAGGATGTGGGAAATGCCTACGCGATCTTGCGTGCCGCACAGGCCCAGCGCCGCTCTAGCCGCGAACAGGTGCGCGCCGCGGACGTGGCATTTCGCGGGGTGCGTGAAGAGGCCGCACTCGGCGCGCGAACAACACTGGACGTGCTTGATGCCGAACAAGAACTGCTCGACGCGCGTGCCAACATGATTGCGGCAGAAGCCGATGTCGTGGTTGCCGCCTATTCCGTGCTGGCCTCTTTGGGGCAACTCACGGCCAAGGATCTCAATCTCGATGTGCAGCTCTATGATCCGGCGGCGTACTACAATTTGGTCAAGGACGCTCCAGTGCCGATTAGCCCCCAAGGTCAAAAGCTCGATCGCGTGCTGCGAGCCTTGGGCAAAGAATAAAATACGAAGGGTTTGGGTTATTGTGTGATTTTCCCGCTGGGGATACACTGCGCTCAGGCAAGATTGGTAATTGAGCATGTCTGATCCCGTCTCTAATGCGGAAATCGAGGACGTTCTGTCCTCCATTCGTCGACTCGTATCTGTGAATCATCGAGGCGAAACGGGCCTTGGTGTCAAAGTCGAACCTCAGAGCCAAGTGTCCCATGACGATGACCAGGACATAGAAAACGATGCATCCCTGGACACCCAGATTGACCCGGCAGATACGCCGGATGTCACCGTTTATGCGGAAGCCGAAGATGCGTCCGACAATGCCGCCAAGGGGCTTGAGCTTGGGACGACAGGTGTAAAGCTGGTTCTGACACCGTCCCTTCGCGTGAACGAAGAGGAACAGTCCGACGACACCGTTGATGAGCAGGCCACCCCTGCAGATCAACACGAATCAGATGCATCACACCTTGCAGAAGAGCAAGAAGACGCAGAGCATCAGGACGACGACTATGACGGCCATGAGTCGCTCGGAGAGGGCGATGACCCTCTGAAAGCACCTGAAGAAGGTTCAGATTTCGTTCGGCTGCGTCAAGAAGTTAAGACAAAGGCGTGGATGACCGACGACGTTGCCAGCGAGGCTGTTCCTGAAACGTCAGAGTCAGAGGACGAAACCTGGCCCGAGGACGCGTTGCAGGACGACGATTTGGATGCCGAGCTTGCTGCGACATCTCAGACCGAAGAGGCAGACGACTGGACAGAAGAAGACCTTCAGGACGACATGTCGGCACCCGAACCAGAGCCAGCCAAAGAGCCAGCCGCCAATGAGCTGGAGGCACGGATCGCCGAAGTAGAGGCCGCAGTGGCCGCGCGATCCGAACAATGGGATCCAGACGCCGCAGAACAAGATGATTACGCCGGTGGACAAGTCGATCCTTTGCCCTGGGAAGATCACGGTGAAGACGAGGACGAGGTCGCGCCCGAGGATGAAGTCGAGGAAGTGAGCCCCGAAGACGTAGAGGCGATCGAAGAAGCGGTTGTTCTGGATGAAACGACCGAGCCTTCATCTGAGCCCCCTTCCGAAGACACTGTGCATGCACCTGTCGAAGAGCTCAGCCCCGACCCCCAACCTGAGCCGCTGAACCTTGCAGACGTGGCGCTGACGGACGATGTGACAGAGATTGTATCCGACGCTATCACCGAGAGTGCGGCAGAAGCGGCAGCAGACGCAGCTTGGTATTCCGAGGACATGGTCATTGACGAAAACACATTGCGCGATCTGGTCAGCGAGATTGTGCGTCAGGAATTGCAAGGGGCACTTGGCGAACGCATCACGCGCAACGTGCGCAAATTGGTGCGTCGCGAAATTCATCGGGCCATGATGGGGCAGGAATACGACTAGGTCCGCGTTTGCGGTGTTTCCGCCAAACTGAGCAACAAATCCAGGTTCATATGGGTCTCCAGATGGTTGGCCAGCGCATCGAGCGTGTTCTCGACCTGCTCGCCATATTGAAGATCAGATGCACCACCCAACTCCCGTAGATACGCAGCACGGAACGCGTCCGAGGCAAAAAGCCCATGCAGGTAACATCCCCGCACGCGACCATCCGAAGACGCTGCACCCTCTGTGCGATCTCCGACCTCCAGCCAGGCCCGTGCTGTGTCGGGACCAGTGGTTTTTCCAATGTGAATCTCATAGCCCTTTACCATGTCACCTGTGGTCGAATATCTCGCGTCTGTCAGCGCCAGGCGTTTCTCCGGATGCATCACCGTTTTCACATCAAGAAAACCCAAGCCGCGAACCGCGCCGGGCGGTCCTTCAATGCCCTCTGGGTCAGCAATCTCCTGACCTAACATCTGATACCCGCCGCAAATGCCCAGAACATGCCCGCCGCGCCGAATATGCGCCTTAAGGTCCACATCCCACCCGTTGGCGCGAAAATCCGCAAGATCGCCAATGGTGGATTTGCTGCCGGGTATGAGCACAAGATCTGCATCTCCCGGCAAGGCGCGCCCCGGCTCAACGATTTCGACACTGACGCTTGGTTCAGAGGAAAGCGGGTCAAGGTCATCGAAATTGGCAATCCGGCTCAGCCTTGGCACAACCACCCGCAGCGCTCCGCCGGTCGAAGACCGGATATCCATCACATCCTCGGCAGGGAGCCGCCACGCATCCGCAAACCATGGGATTACGCCAAGCGAAGGCCAACCGGTCCGCGCGGCAATCTCACTCAGACCCTCGTCAAATAGCCGGACATCCCCCCGGAACTTGTTGACCGCAAATGCTTTGATCCGATCCGCGTCTTCTTCGGGCAAAATAACCTGTGTGCCCACAAGCTGGGCAATGACACCGCCCCGGTCAATGTCACCTACCAGCACAACAGGCACGCCAGCGGCCTCAGCAAACCCCATATTGGCAACGTCCCCGGCGCGCAGGTTGATCTCAGCCGGACTGCCGGCCCCCTCCACCAGAACAAGATCAGCCGTGTCGCAAAGCCGCGTGAAACTCTCCAGAACTGGCGGCAGCAGCTTGGGTTTCACCTTGGCATAGTCACGCGCGCGCAAAGTATCGAAACGCTGACCCTGGACCACCACCTGCGCGCCGATCTCTGACTCAGGTTTCAGCAAAACGGGGTTCATATCCGTATGCGCATCCCGCCCACAGGCCCACGCCTGCAAAGCCTGCGCACGCCCGATCTCACCGCCATCCACGGTCACAGCGGCATTGTTGGACATGTTCTGCGGTTTGAACGGGGCCACTGACAGACCGCGGCGTGTATATGCGCGCGCCAGCCCAGCCACGACCATCGACTTGCCGACGTTTGAGCCTGCCCCCTGAATCATGATGGACTGTGCCATGGCCTGACCTCATAGTACCCGCGTAACAGGTATAACTCGTGCCACATCTTGGAAAGCCATGAACACGCCCGCCCATGTGATTTTTGCGACTGCGGCCTTTGCACGCCCCTATGATCGAAAGCGCACTTTTGCGGCTATGGCCGGGGCTTTGGCACCGGATCTGTCGCTCTATCTGATGGCCGCGACTTCGCTGTATGTTCTCGGGCTTAGCCCCAACTATGTTTTCAACACGCTCTATTTTTCGGATGCCTGGCAGCAGGTGTTCAAGGTCGACAATTCTTTCCTTGTTTGGGGTGCGGGGTTTGCCTTGGCTTGGTGGTATCAAGCGCGCAATGGCATGGTCTTTGCCGCCTCCGGGCTTATGCATCTGGCGCTGGATTTCCCATTGCACCACGATGATGGACGCCCGCATTTCTGGCCCATCAGCGACTGGGTCTTTCAAAGCCCCATCAGCTATTGGGACCGCGCACATCACGCCACCATCGTGGGTCCGATTGAAATGGCGCTTTCTGCGCTTTTCTGCGTGATCCTGATGCTGCGCTTCTCCAGCCTGCGATCTCGCCTGTTGATCGGAGCGCTGGCTGTGCTGCAACTATTCCCGGTCTTTATCTGGATGTTTATCTTCGCCAGTGATGCGGTCTGAACCAAGCAAAAAGCCCTGCCAGAACTGACAGGGCCTTTTGAGCAGCAAATTGATCGGAAAAGCCTACGCAGCTTCTGCCTGTGCAGCCGCATTGCGGCGTTCGCTCTCTTCACGAGACAGCGCGACAGACGTACGGACACCCTTGGAGACGAACTCCATCAGGCCGGAGACCACGCGCTCATTGGGGTCGATCCCCGCGCATGACAAAACCTCCCGTCCGTCGCGCGACCGCGCCCAACGAGCGATCTGTTCCGGGCCATTGCCGTACTTCTTGTCGTCTGCAATGGCATCGTCCAGCGCAGCCAACACCACGGCTGCAAAGAGTTTACGGGCGCGATTGCCTTGTTCGGCATTGAACGCGGAGCCGTCAACGAAATCTCTCATGTTTCGTCCTTGTTTTTCTTTATTATTGTCTTTTCGGCGTAGCGACGTTTATGGCGGGTTTTCTTCGATTCGGATAGCCCCTGAATGCATAACAGCCATGCATTTTTCGCATGGCTTTCTGCAGGTGCAGCACGATATCTCGTCGTCTTGCCACCTGTCGCACAGCTAGATATAGGGAGGATCAAATATCGATCAACCTTTTGTCATGGTTTTGCCCGATGCCCAAAATTAACGGAAATGAGATTCGCCCAGGCAATGTTCTGGAGCACAATGATGCGCTCTGGAGTGCTGTAAAAGTCGACCACGTCAAGCCCGGCAAGGGCGGTGCCTTTGCACAGGTCGAGATGCGCAATCTGCGCAATGGCTCTAAGTTGAACGAGCGCTTCAGAAGCGCCGACAAGGTCGAGCGCGTGCGCCTGGAACAGAAAGATCAGCAGTTTCTCTACGAGAGCGATGGCATGCTTGTCTTCATGGATTCAGAGACTTATGAGCAAATCGAGTTGCCAGCCGAGCTTTTGGGCGACCGCCGTCCGTTCCTTCAGGATGGCATGACAATCATCGTAGAGTTTTACGAAAGCGAAGCGCTCAACGCCACTTTGCCACAAAAGGTAACCTGCCGCGTGGTTGAGACCGAACCGGTCGTAAAAGGCCAAACAGCGGCCAACAGCTTCAAACCTGCGATCCTCGACAATGGCGTCAAAGTCATGGTGCCGCCTTTCGTCGGGCAGGACGAAGATATCATCGTTAACACAGAGACAATGGAATACTCCGAACGCGCCTGATCTTGCGGTCTATTGCTGCTCTAACTAGCGAATGTCAGGCACGAATATCGTCGGCGGAGGACCGCTTACGCAACGTCATTCAGCTGTGGAAACTGGATAGCTGACTGTCGCGCCTCCTGCGATCATCGACTCAGTTGCTCGATCAAACCGCAAATACGCAATCCCATGCGCCCCTGATTGCGTGAAAAGCGTTCCAGCCGCTTTGCCATTCGCGGCGATTTCGGTGCCAACCGGCGCTTTACCCGAAACGCCGACCCGAGCCAGTCCTTTACGCAGCTCGGTCTTGTGTTTCATACGAGCGGTCACTTCCTGACCAACATAACAGCCTTTGCGAAAATCTACGCCGTTCAGGCGCTCAAAACCTGCCTCGAGGATATAGGTGTCCGGCGTCAGCTCAACGCCCGTCTCCGGAATACAATGCGCCACCCGGATGGCGTCAAAATCGGTGCTGTCATCACCGCTACTTTCACCATAGGAACGCCAGCCCATGGCGTCATGGCGCGGATCGGCGAAGGCTCCTTCTGGCATGTTGCTCGTTCCGCGCTTTACGCTCAAACCTGTTTCCTCAATCGCCACATCGGCGCGCAGCTTGTACATGTTGAGCCGCTGCGCCACTCCCTCCGCAATCGACGCGTCCACATCCAACAGCACGGCCTCCTTTTCTGGCACCAAAAAGAAGTCAGCGAGGTATTTCCCCTGTGGCGTTAAAATCGCCGCATAAACCAGCCCCTGATCCAGCTTGGCGATGTCATTGGTGATCAAGCCTTGCAGAAAGCTCAGCCTGTCGGCACCACTGATCCGGTAAATGCTGCGTGTCATAGGCCCTCTCATTGATCCTTTCGTGACATATAGGCAGAAAGACGACGTGTAACAGAGGAATTCTCATGCGCGCCAAGCTCTCGGTCATCATTCCGACTCTGAACGCTGCATCAGGGCTTGAGAGATCTTTGCCATCTCTCGCTGAGGGCTTGCAGGTAGGGCTGATCCGTCAGCTCATTCTATCTGATGGCGGATCTGATGATGCAACGAAGCAGATTGCAGATGCGGCAGGCGCTGTTTTCCTGACCGGCCCGGCCTCTCGCGGCGGCCAGCTGCGCCGCGGGGCTGAGGTGGCGGAAGGGGAGTGGCTTCTCTTCCTGCATGCCGATAGCGTTTTGCCTGTCGGCTGGGCAGACGCCGTTATTGCACACATTTCCACAGGCGCACCTGCCGCCTTTCGATTGAAGTTCGATGGCGTTGGTCTGATGCACAAGGTGGTGGCAGGTTGGGCCAATCTGCGAAGTCGTGTGTTTTCTTTGCCCTACGGCGATCAGGGTCTTTTGGTGTCCCGCAAAGACTATGACTTGGCGGGCGGCTTCGAAGACATCCCGCTTATGGAAGATGTCGCCATGACGCGTGCCCTGACAAAGCGGATTACGCTCTTGCCGCTGTCCGTCACCACGAGCGCTGAGCGCTACGAGCGCGATGGCTGGCTGCGGCGGGGCAGGCGCAATTTGGGTCTGCTGCTCAGGTACTTATGCGGTGCCAATCCTGAAAACCTGGCGCGCCGCTACTAAATCTCAGAACCAGGGCTTATACTTGGCCTGATAGTCCGCTTGCATTTCCAGATGATTGTACTCCGTGCGCAGCCAATCCTCGACGCCAATGGGGTCTTTGGCGTTGCGTGTCTCATACACATCCAGAATGTGGTCCAGTACACCGGTCTTGGACTGTTTGACATGCAGATACTTCAACCCCAGCATCTTGCGCGCCTCCTCCATGGGACGGCCTTCAATCACAAGAAGATAAAGCGCCGAGGCAAACCCGGCGCGGTCCGCACCTGATTTGCAATGCATCACAAAGGGTTTCTCGATGGATCGAAAATGCCCGATCAGCTTCAGAATATCTTCGGCTGGTGGCGCATGGCGGGCCTGCATGCTGACGGAGGTCAGATTGAAACCCAGTTCACGACAGGTTTCTTCTTCCACAAGGTAATGCGCCGAAGGATAATCACCGCGCAGGTTCAAAACGGACTTGATACCATCGGCTTTCATGCGTTCAAACCGCTTCCGAGTGGGGTGATTTGAGCGATACACCCCCGGCGCGATTTCAAAGAAGTTTGTCCAGATTCCACGCAGGATCGCATGATCAAACCACAGGTTGTAAATCTGCGCCCGCCGGCGGTTTTCAGGGGTGGACAAATCCGTGTTGTAGGAGGCGCGCAAATTCGCTTCCCACTCCGATATGCGTTTGAAAAGCTTCACGTGATTGCGCCCCACCGGATCCGTCGGTCCCATTTAGGGTGCAGGGCGCACAAGCACAAGCGTTAGGACAGACCAAGAGCATTGGGGAATTGACGGCAGATGGCATCACAGTAAGCTCTCGGTCGCGACCACAAGGAGTGCCTCATGAACGGCGCAGGCGGACGGCCCTATCTTGCAATTCCCGGACCTTCGATCATGCCGGACCGCGTGCTTCAGGCGATGCATCGCCCTGCACCCGATATCTATTCTGGCGCCTTGGTTGACTCGATCCCACCGCTTGTCGATGACCTGCGCGCCGTTGCCCGCACCAAGGGGCAGGCGGCCATTTATATCGGCAACGGCCATGCGGGCTGGGAAGCCGCAATGGCCAATACGCTGCAACCGGGTGACAAAGTGCTTTTCCTGGCGACAGGCCGGTTTGCCTATTCGTGGTCCGAGATGGCCGAAGGGCTGGGGATCGCATTCGACGTGCTTGATTTCGGGCGGCAAAGCCCTGTGGATCCCGACCGTGTCGAGACGGCGCTCCGGGAGGATAAATCCCATGACATCAAAGCAGTGATGGTCTGCCACGTGGATACCTCTACATCCGTTCGCAACGACATACCGGCCATTCGCGCCGCCATGGACGCCGCGGGCCATCCGGCGTTGCTATTTGCTGATTGTATCGCATCGCTGGCCTGTGACCGGTTTGAAATGGACGCATGGGGCGTTGATGTGACAATGGCCGCCAGCCAAAAGGGCCTGATGACCCCGCCCGGATTGGCCTATGTCTTTTTCAATGAAAAGGCGGCTCAAGCGCGCATTCGTATAGACCGGGTCAGCCGGTACTGGGATTGGGTGCCGCGGTCGCGTCCTGAGATGTTCTACCAGTACTTCATGGGCACCGCCCCGACGCACCACATCTTTGGTCTGCGCGCTGCGCTGGACATGATCGCCGAAGAGGGGCTAGACGCAGTTTGGACACGGCATGAGCGGCTGGCCCACGCCATATGGGCGGCCTGTGAAATCTGGGCGCAGGATGGCCCTTTGCGGCTCAACATCGCCAATCAAGACCATCGCAGCCGGGCGGTCACGTCGCTTTCGCTTGATGGGCAAAACGGCACACGCCTGCGGCAATGGCTTGAGGCTGAGATGGGCCTGACGCTGGGCATTGGGCTTGGCATGGAAACGCCGGATGATCCTGGATCAGACAGGGCGTTTCGCATTGGTCACATGGGGCATGTGAACGGTCAGGCGGTTCTGGGCGTACTAGGGGCTATGGAAGCCGGTCTAAAGGCTCTGAACATCCCGCATGGTGTTGGAGGTATTGACGCCGCCGCCCGTGTGCTGGCCAAAGGCTCAAAGACTATGCCCGACGCAAAAGCAGCCGAGTGATGGCCCAGTTGATCAACCATCCCACAGCCAGCACGATGTGAAAGCCGAAGACGGACCATAAAACCATGAATATCCAAATTAAATTCACCGCGCCCATGACAAGAGCAGCGTTGGTGTAATTCGGGGCTTCTGAAACGTTACGGTCACGCATGATCAAAGCTTATCGCAGCTTTCGCAAATTGCAGGTAAAATTTCTGCGTTCGGCATAAAATTTCCAATATTGCTGTGGAAACGGCTATTTTCGAGCGTCTGACAGGGCACGCGGGAACGCCTGTGCCAGCAGGTCCATGTCGTGGTTTGGGCCACAGCTGATGCGAATGCATCTATCCTGCGGCGCAACAAACGGCATTCGGACAAAGATGCCTTGCGACACCAGCGAGGCAAGCACGCGTCGGGCAAAGTCCCCGTCCTTCCCACAATCAACAGCCACGAAATTCGTCGCCGAAGGCAGGGTGTGCAACCCCTCTGACGCAGCGATCTCAGCGATCCGGTCCCGCGCTGCCGCCACATCCGCACAGGTCTTTGCCAGCCACTCGGCGTCCTGCAAAGCCGCCAGCGCACCGATCTGCGCCACCCGGTTCATCCCGAAATGGTTGCGGATCTTGTCAAAGCTCTGGATCAGCTCCGCAGCAGCCATGGCGTAGCCGACACGCGCCCCGGCCATACCGTAGGCTTTGGAAAAGGTGCGCATGCGAATAACGCGGGGGTCGTCAATCGCAATGTTCGGTGCTGTACCTTCTGGCGCAAACTCCACATAGGCCTCATCCAGTACCAACAAACAGCCGTCGGGCAAATCGTCCTGCGCGCGGGCAAGCGCCGGTCCTTCATGCCAGGTGCCCATCGGATTGTCCGGATTGGCGAGATACACAAGCTTCGCGCCAACTTCTTTCGCTTTGGTAAACAGGGCGGACGGATCCTCACGGTCGTCTGTATAAGGCACCTTGTGCAACACCCCACCAAACCCCGCCACATGGTAGTTGAACGTGGGATAGGCCCCGTCCGATGTCACCACCGCATCACCCGGCCCGATCATGAGCCGCACGAGGTAGCCCAGAAGCCCGTCAATCCCTTCGCCCACAACGATATTTTCCATCCCCACGCGGTGATGCTTGGCCAATGCCTGGCGCAGATCATGGCTGGTTGGATCGCCGTACATCCAGACATCGTCAGTAGCCGCCTGCATTGCGGCGATGGCTTTGGGGGAGGGTCCAAAGACATTCTCATTGGCCCCAAGCCGCGCGGCAAAGGACGTACCACGGCTGCGTTCCTGCTCTTCGGGGCCGACGAAAGGCACCGTGGCGGGCAGGGATTCAACCAGGTTCGTGTAACGCGGGCCGGACATATCCGCAGATAACGCTATCCGTTTGCATCGCGCAAGCCCTTGAAAATCATGCATTCAAACATAGATGCGACTCGTTCGCAAAAACTGGAGGGCTAGTATATGCCCAATTTGACACGCCGCAGTTTCATTGCCGCGACGCTCGCCGCCGGGGGCGTACGCGCCGTGCCGATGATCGCCTCGCGCACAGGCGGGCGGCGTATTCTTACGCTGGTTTATGACAAGGGTTTGGGCATGATGCGCGCCGTGGAGCGGGTTGTGCCCTGACGTCGCGCTGGTCAGCGGGCCACTCTTGCGCTTTCATGGGGGCAACCAAGGAGGTCCCTATGCCGCGCGTTTCCGTTGAATTCGAAGACCATATCGCCCGGGTTACACTGACTCGGCCCGACAAACGCAATGCCTTGGACATCAAGATGGCCGAAGCGATAGTCAATGCAGGTCAAGAGCTTAGCGCTCGCGATGACATCCGCGCCGTGGTGCTCGCGGGCGAAGGGCAGGCCTTTTGCGCCGGGCTTGACGTGATGAGTTTTGCCCAATTCGCCGCTCAGGATCCCGAGGCGTTCGTCATGCCGCGCACCCATGGCTGTGGCAACCTGTTTCAGGAGGTCGCCATGGTGTGGCGCAAACTGCCCGTACCGGTGATCGCGGCCCTGCACGGGGTGTGCTATGGCGCGGGGTTTCAGTTGGCGCTAGGGGCTGATATTCGGATTGCGGATCAAGAGGTTAAGCTGGCGATCATGGAAATGAAATGGGGGCTCATTCCGGATATGGGTGGCATGGTTCTGTTGCCTCGGCTGACGCGGTCGGATGTGATCCGACAGATGACCTATACGGCAACCCCGATTGAGGCGCAGAAGGCGCTGGACTGGGGTCTGGTGACGGAGATTGCTATGGATGCGCAGGCGCGCGCGATGGAATTAGCCACTGAAATTGCAGGGAAATCCCCATCGGCAATTCGCGCGGCCAAGCGTCTGATTGGCTTGGCCGAAAGCGGCGCGGAGGACGATGCGGTGCTTTTGGCCGAGAGCCGGGAACAGGCCGATCTCATCGGCAAACCGCATCAAATGGAGGTCATCGCCGCCAATATGGCGGGGCGCGCGCCAAAGTTCGAGTAAGGGCCAAAATCAACGTCGGTATCACGTCGGTATTGCGTCGGTATCACGTCGGTGCGGATGTCGGTGTGCCTGAAATGAAAACGCCGCACTTTTGTCCGGCGCGGCGCTGGTTTTGAGTATTTTTGGAACGATGAAAGAGCCGGTCAGCCCAGCTCATTCAACCGCTCAAGCGCGGCCTTCAGCTTGGCCTCTTCATCTTCCTTGATGGCAAGGTTTTCGCGCGCCTCGTTGACCACCTCATCAGGCGCGCTTTCGACGAATTTCGGGTTGTTGAGCCGCCCCCGCAGACCGCCGAGTTCCTTGGCGAGCTTGCCGAGAGTTTTCTCCAGCCGCGCCTTTTCCTCGGCCACATCAATCACATCTGCTAGCGGCAAACCGAAGCTCGCGCCCTCGGCCGCAATGGTGATGCAGCCCTTGGGGAAAGTGTCGACCTCTGTCAGACCCTCAATACGCGCCAGCCGCTGGATCATCACCTCGTTGTTGGTCCAGGCAGCACGTGCTGCGTCGGACATGGCGGTGACGACCAAAGGCGTCTTGAGACCCACGGGCACATGCACCTGCGCGCGCGCGGATCGAACGCTTTCAATCAGCGAAATGGCCCAGTTCATCTCGGCATCGGCCGCTGGATCAATCAGCTCTTCACCATAGGTCGGCCAATCGGCATGGATCAACATTTTCTCGCGTTTTCCAAGGGTTCCCCAGAGTTCTTCAGTCACGAAGGGCATGATCGGGTGCAGCAGGATCAGGCATTGGTCAATGACCCAGGCCATTGTTTCCTGCGTCTCGGCCTTGGTCGCCGCATCGCCATCCATAAGCAGGGGTTTGGAGAATTCCACATACCAATCACAGACTTTGCCCCAGACAAAACCATAAAGCGCATTGGCGGCGTCGTTGAAGCGGTATTGCGAGAGCGCGGAATCGACGACACCGCGAATTTTCGCAGTTTCGCCGAGAATCCAACGGTTTACCGTGGCTTTTGGTTGTGGAATTGTACCGCTGCTGCCAACCGCCTCATTCATTTCGGCGAAACGGGCGGCATTCCAGAGCTTGGTGCCGAAATTCCGATATCCTGCAATACGTTGCGTGGAGAGCTTCAAGTCGCGGCCCATGGCGGCCATGGCGGTGAGCGTAAAGCGCACGGCGTCGGCACCGTATTCGTCGATCAGCTCCAACGGGTCGAGGACATTGCCCAGCGATTTGGACATTTTCTTGCCCTTCTCGTCGCGGACAAGAGCGTGGACGTAAACGTCGTTGAAAGGTTTTTGATCTACGACGGCGTATTGCATCATCATCATCCGGGCGACCCAGAAGAAAATGATGTCAAAGCCGGTGACGAGGACGGAGGTGGGGAAGTATTTTTTGAGTTCGGGCGTGTCTTCGGGCCAGCCCAGCGTGCCGATGGGCCAGAGACCGGAGGAGAACCAGGTATCGAGCACGTCGGGGTCGCGGTAGATAGCAAGATCAAAACGGCCGTCGCCGCCAGCGCCTGGCACAACGGCATCTTGAAGGTCGCTCGCAATTGATATTCGAACATTGGGAAAAGCGTCCGCGTAATACGCTTCCGCTTTGGCCACGGCTTCCTCCGCAGTTGGTGCGCAGAAATATTCAGGGCGCAAAAACTCTTTGTCGAAGTCACGCCCATCGTAGTTCGCCAGGGCTTCTTTAGATGGCCCGTACCAAACCGGAATCTGATGTCCCCACCAAAGCTGGCGGGAGATGCACCAGGGTTCGATGTTTTCCAGCCAGTTGAAATAGACCTTGCGGTCCTGTTCCGGCATGATGGTCACCTCGCCGGATTTCACCGCCTCGATGGCGGGGCCGACGATTTTGTCTGTATCTACAAACCATTGGTCGGTCAGCATCGGTTCGATCACCACCTTGGAGCGGTCGCCGAAGGGCTGCATGATGGGTTTCGCTTCGACCATCGGGATGGTGGGGTGCAACCCCACCCTACCTTCGGCGTCGGCGTTTTCCCATTCGGGGTTGGCGGTCATGACGGCGAGACCTTCGCTGGTGATCTGGTCGACCACCAACTTGCGGGCCTCGAACCGGTCGAGGCCGCGCAGGTCGTCAGGGACGAGGTTGATGGTGTCTGTCTCGGCCTCACTCAAGCTGCGCTCGCCCTTGGCCACAGCCATGGCGATCTGGGCCGCCTCGGCATAGGGCGCACCATCGGCCCGCATGGCACCTTTGGTATCCATCAGGCGGTACATGGGGATGCCGCCGCGCTTGGCGACCTCGTAGTCGTTGAAGTCATGCGCGCCGGTGATTTTCACAGCACCCGAGCCGAAGTTGGGGTCGGGATACTCATCCGTGATGATGGGAATGAGGCGGCGATGCTCTTTCGGACCCACCGGAATTTCGCAGAGTTTTCCGACGATTGGCGCATAGCGCTCATCGGATGGATGAACCGCCACAGCCCCGTCGCCGAGCATGGTTTCAGGCCGCGTGGTGGCGATGGAGATATAGTCGCGCTCTTCCTCCAGCGTGATATTGCCGTCTTCATCCTTTTCCACATAGGTGTAGGTCGCGCCGCCCGCGAGCGGGTATTTGAAGTGCCACATGTGGCCTGCCACTTCAATATTCTCGACCTCAAGGTCCGAGATGGCGGTTTCAAAATGCGGATCCCAATTGACCAGCCGCTTGCCGCGATAGATGAGGCCCTTGTTGTACATATCGACAAAGACCTTGATCACCGCGTCGTGGAAATTGCCGTCCTCGCCTTCGGGGGCCGAGGGGGCGCCAGACATGGTGAAGGCTTCGCGCGACCAGTCACAGGACGCACCAAGGCGTTTCAACTGGCCGATGATGGTGCCGCGCGATTTGATTTTCTGCTGCCAGACGCGCTTTTCAAAGGCGTCGCGCCCCATTTCCGTGCGCGAAGGTTCCTGATTCTCGGCCATGTCGCGCTCAGTCACCATCTGCGTGGCGATGCCCGCGTGATCGGTGCCCGGCTGCCAGAGCGTGTCGAAGCCCCGCATCCGGTGCCAGCGGATAAGGATATCTTGCAGCGTGTTGTTGAACGCGTGGCCCATATGTAGCGAACCCGTCACATTGGGCGGTGGGATCATGATGGAAAACGGCTCGGCCCCCGGCTTGGCATTTGCCCCGGCCTTGAAAGCGCCGCTCTCTTCCCAGGCCTTTGACAGGCGTGGTTCGGCCTCGGCCGCATTGAATGTCTTGTCCATGCCCATGTCGCGGGACCTCGTGCTCGTCTTTTGCGTTGACGCTCGAATACCCAAATGGCCGGGCAAGGGGAAGAGGCAGGGAGGGGTATTTGGAACAAGAAAGAAGCAGCACACGCTTTCTTAACCATGGATTGGTAGGACATGCGGGCGGTACAGGCTGGGGAGCCGATGACCGCACAAGGAAGAAGCCGCCCCACCTGTGCCTGGCCGCAGCGCAGGACCTCGCATGGGTCGGGGCGCTTCGACTGGGCTTCTTTCTTGTTGAAAATACCCGAAAAGCGCGTCAGTTGCGGTCAGCGGCCCGTTTTTCATCAACCAGCGGTTCGCGTACGCCTGATCGGATCACGTCGGGGTCATAGGGCTGTCGGGCGAACACCTTTTCGACCATGGGTGCGAAGAATTCGAGTGGCAGGTCGTCGTAGTCGGGGTCAAAGCTCGCCTGATCCCAGCGTTCGCAGAACTCGGCGCAATCGTTGAAGTATTGGTGACCGGCGTGACGGTCGCGTTTGTTGGGATCTGCTCCGTCGAGGTGGTGGCCGTAATAGACCATCTGAAAATCGCCATGGGTGGCCACCACCCAGGTGCATTGTTCGCGCACGAAGGGTTTAAGGATCGTGGCGGCGTATTCATCGTGATTGTAGGGCGCGTAGATGTCACCGATATCGTGCAGAAGGGCGGCGACAACCCAGTCGATATCCGCGCCATCCCGCCAGGCGCGGGTGGCCGATTGCACCGAATGACCCAGGCGTGTGACCTGATAGCCTGACAGGCTTTCGTCCAACTCGACCATCGCTTTCATCAGGCGGCGGGCGGTGTGTTTGGTGTGGTCAATTTCATGAGCGGTCAGGAATTCGTAATCTTCCTTCGTGCCGTCCTTCATCTGGGTGAAGCTGACTTTGTCGATCATCCGTAAAACCCTTTCGTGTCCGCTTCAGCGCCGTCCATCAAGGCAGCGGCTTGCGCTTTTCTGATCTCATCGTAAAGCGCAAGGCTCTCTGGCGTAAAGGGCGCGCGGGGTGCGGTAAAGTTGATAAAGTTGCCGGTGCGGTCCGCGCCGCGGGCAAGGATGGCATAATCCTTGGCAGCCACTTCCTGCGCAATTTGCGGCGTGCAGTAGCGAATGGCGACCGCAATGCGACGGTCACTCGACACATTTGGTCCAGAGCCATGAATCATCAGCCCGTGATGCAGCGACATCTGCCCCGGCTGCAATTCGGCGGCCACCTTGTCTTGTGGTGCCACGTCCACGCGAATCTCTTGCCCGCGCGACAGCAGGTTGTTGTCATCATAGGTGTCGTCATGTGGGAGGATCGGGTTCTTATGCGAGCCCTTCACAAAATCCATGCAGCCCGATTGGCGCGTGGCGGGGCTAAGCGCAATCCAAGCGGTGCACAGCTGATCCACCGCGCCAAAGCCCCAATAGGTCAGGTCCTGATGCATGGACACAATGGCTTTTGTGTTTGGTTCCTTGATGAAGAACTCCACGCTCCAGATCAGGATATCCGGGCCAAGCAGACCCTCAATCACATCCAAAACCCGGTCATCTGCTGCAATCTGATGCGCCATCGGGATCACGCAGTGGGAGTTGATGCGTTTGTAGGTATTGAGCGGCAAAGGCAAACCATTGTCGAGCCAGTCGGCCTCCAGCGTTTCTAGTTCTTTGCGCAGGCTTTGGGCCTCGGTCGCGTCCAGCACCGGGATGGGGCACAGGAAACCGTCGCGCCAGTATTGGTCGATTTGCGCCTCACTCAGACGGCCATTTTGAAGCAGGGTCATGTCGAGCATAGTGGAACGCCTCCTCCTCGCGCTGAGTATAGCCTAGCGTCGGGCTGATCAGGCTCAAAACTGTGATACTGGACGCTGAGGCTAAGTTCAGCTTAGTCTCAACCCATGGCTGTCTCTGTCCCCTCTCTCAATTGGCTGCGCGTTTTCGAGGCCGCCGCTCGGGCCGAGAGCTTTGCCCGCGCCGCATCAGAGCTTAACATGTCGGCCGCAGCGGTGAGCCAACAGGTGCGCGCGCTGGAAGAGCGGTTAGAAACGCAACTCTTTGAACGGCAAGCACATGCCGTGCGGTTAACGGAGGCAGGTCGCGCCTACCTTCCTGGGGTTCAACAGGCTTTGTTGACGCTGCAAAGTACAACAGAAGGGCTATTCGGGGCCAATCGGGCCGAGCAACTCTATGTGCGTGCCGTCCTGCTCTTTGCTCATGGGATTCTGGCCGAAGGGCATGGCGATTTCTCGACCCAGAATCCCCAGATCACGTTGCAGATTGATACCGGCAATAGCATTGGTGATTTCTCGCAGGGTTTCAGCGACCTTCAGATCGTGTTTGGTAATCCGTCAGCTTACGGCGCGCAGGGCGAAGCCCTGTTTTCTGAAAGGCTCTACCCGGTGGCCTTGCCCGAGATCGCGGCGCAGATCACATCGCCCGGAGACCTTTTGCGCCAGACCCTCATAGAAGTCGGCACGCATCGTGCAGGCTGGCCACATGTGTTTGAAAGCTCAGGCATCTGGCCGGGGGCTGTCAAATACATCTTTGCCGACAGCACGATCATGGCCTTTGCGTTGGCGCGGTCGGGCACAGGTGTGGCCCTGGCGCGTGCGCCTGCCAGTGATCGGGCGATGGCAGAGGCCGGGCTGGTGCCATGTCTCGAAGGGTTCTCAGTTGCAGGACAAGAGGCGTATCATCTGGTCTACCCGGATCGTGCGGCCCTGCGGCCAGCGGCGCGTCGCTTTCGCGAGTGGTTGGTTGCCTATTGTGCGGAGCGGTCTTAGCCCCTTGCGGGACGGGTCGGCGGGGCGTATACGCGCGGCCTGAACCCCAAAGGGAATGCATCATGCCGGGCAGTGCCAATCTTAACATTATGCTGAAGGCTGCCCGCAAGGCAGGCCGGTCGCTGGCCAAGGATTTCCGTGAGGTTGAAAACCTTCAGGTGAGTTCAAAAGGCGCAGGCGATTTCGTCAGCCGCGCGGATATCGCAGCCGAGGCCATTCTGAAAGAAGAGCTGATGGGCGCGCGCCCGACCTATGGCTGGCTGGCCGAAGAAGGTGGTGAAGAAGCGGGGCAGGACCCCACACGTCGCTGGATTGTGGATCCGCTGGATGGCACGACGAATTTTCTGCATGGCTTGCCGCACTGGGCCATCTCTATCGCATTGGAGCACAAAGGCCAGGTTGTGACCGGCGTGATTTACGATGCAGCCAAGGACGAGATGTATTTCGCCGAAAAAGGCGAGGGCGCTTTTTTGAATGACAGCCGCTTGCGAGTGTCGGACCGCAAGGTCATGATCGAGTCGATTTTTGCGACAGGTGTGCCATTTGGTGGCCGTGCGGATTTGCCTGAGACTCTGCAGGATCTGGCACGGCTTATGCCCACATGTGCTGGGGTGCGCCGGTGGGGATCGGCTGCGCTGGACATTGCCTATGTCGCGGCCGGGCGCTATGAGGGCTTCTGGGAGCGGCGTTTGAATGCCTGGGATCTGGCCGCAGGGCTGATCATCCTGCGTGAAGCAGGCGGGTTGGCCGAACCTTTGGTGCCAGGTGGCAATATTCTGGAAGATGGCGATATCGTCTGCGCAAATGAAGCGATCTTTTCGACTTTTGCCAAAGTGATCCGCGACGCCTGAGATCAAAAGCCGTTTGAAGGCTATTGCCAATATCTTTCAAAAAGAAGTTGGGCTGCTCAGGCCGCTCCGGCAGGGCGCTGTGTGAAAAGCAGTTTCACATACGTTCGAAGCTGAAGGATTTGCGCGGCAAGTGTTTCGCGCTCGCCCAGCACCTTTTGCAGCACAATTGCCCCTTCGGCGACCCCGGACACCATGTCGCCTAGGGCATCAAGGTCGACTGGTTCCGCTGGAGGGTAACGTTCGGCGATTTCTTCGAACATTGCGCGAAACCGGGCGCGCCAGGCCAAAATCGCCTCACGGTTCAACTCCCGCACACCACGATCAAAAAGGCGGTCCTGGTAAGCGGCGGCGGCGATTACACAGCCAGGGTGGCCATTTGGCAGATCTGCAAGAACTTCGGCCAGAAGTTTGAGGCCAATGAGCATGGCATGCAGCGGGTCGTCATTAAGCTCTCGCGCCCGGCCGAACACATCGTCAAAGAGCGCGTTCTCGGCGCCGATGTAGCGTTCCAGCAAGGCGCGGGCCAGCGCGTTCTTGTCTTTGAAATGGTAAAAGAACCCGCTGCGCGAAATTCCCACCGCAGCAACAATTTCTTCGATAGATGTGGCCTCAAACCCTTTTTCCAGCACGGCCTTTTCGGCGACATCCAATATCTGTGTTTTTGTGTTGGGTTTCTCACTCACGGCCCATTCTCCTGTACTGCGAGTCCAGTTGACACTAATCTGGTCCGGTAGTTCATTCCAGCACACGTTTTAAATTGTTGAAATTAAGCAAAATTTATAGAGTCCAGGACTGTACCACAGGCGCACTCGCGGTGACATGTGGCACAGGATATGTCCCGACCATTCTCATTTTGGAGTGAAGATTATGCGACTGACAAAATTTTTAAAAAGCGACCGTTACTATCTCACGGATGGAGGTCTGGAAACCTTTATGGTCTTCGACAAAGGGTATGACCTGCCGTGTTTTTCCGCAGCTGTCCTGCTTGAGACCGAAGGTGGGCGAGCTGAGCTGAATGCCTATTTTGACCGGTTCATTGGCTTGGCCAAGGCCGATGAGCGCGGCTATGTTCTGGATGTGCCGACATGGCGGTCCGGGATGGCCTGGGCCGAGGCATTGGACAAAAGCGCGGCGGAGCAGATGCAAGTGAATACAGATGCGGTGCGCTTTGTTGAGGCCATCCGCGCGCGCCACGAGACCGAGGTATATCCGATCCTGCTCAATGGATTGGTCGGACCGGCCGGTGACGCCTACGCGCCGGGCACGCTTTTGCCTGAGGACGAAGCCTTAGAGACGCACACACCACAGATTGCCGCGCTGGCAGGGGCTGGTGTGGATTTGATCAGTGCGCTGACGCTCACCCATTCTGAGGAGGCCGTAGGTATTGTCCGAGCTGCGCAAAAGGCAAATGCGCCTGTGGCTATTGCCTTCACACTGGAAACCGATGGGCATTTGCCCTCGGGCCAACCCCTGGGCGAGGCGATTGCGCAGGTGGACAGTGCGACGGAAAATGGGCCGATCTACTATATGATCAACTGTGCCCATCCTGATCATTTCCGGGACCAGCTGTCTGGTGGTGCAGACTGGCTTGCCCGGATTGGCGGGCTGCGCTGCAACGCCTCTCGCCTCAGCCATGCGGAATTGGATGCCGCCGAAGAGCTGGATGATGGTGATCCGCAAGAGCTGGGTCGCTTGAATGCCGATTTGCTCGGGATGTTGCCGAATGTTCGCGTGTTCGGGGGATGCTGTGGCACGGATCACCGACATGTGGAATGCATGTCGCATCATGCCTCTGACCAACGCGCGGCGTGAGACGGAGCGAAAGGATGAAAGATCTGATGACACAGATGATGCCCGAAGACGCCCGGATTGAAGACGCACCTGCATTGGCGCAGCTCGTGGTGATGGCCGGTCACGGCATGCCTTTGCTGGTGTGGGAAGAGATGCGCGAACCTGGTGAAGATGTCTGGGACGTGGGTGCGCGTCGGGCCGCGCGCGAAGAAGGGCAGTTTTCCTATCGCAAGGCGCGCGTCATTCGACGGGATGGTACGGTGATCTCCTCACTGGTGGGATACCCATTGGATGAGGTGGTGCCCGAGGCCGAGCTTGACGATCTTCCACCGCTGTTCCGCCCCTTGGTAGAGCTTGAAAACGAGGCGGTGCCCAGTTGGTATGTGAATGTCTTGGCGACCTTTCCGGAGGCGCGCTGCAAGGGCGCGGCAAAAGCGCTTTTGCAAGATGCCGAAGCGCAGGCCAGAGCATCGGGACAAACGCGGATGAGCATTATCACGAGTGACGACAATCCCGCGCTCAAGCTTTATGAGCATGTCGGCTATCGCCAGATTACGCGCCGCCCCGTGGTGCGTGACGGATGGAAGACGGACTCCAAAGAGTGGATTCTGCTGATCAAGAACCTGGGTTAAGCGCTGGGCAAAAGCCTGTTGAAGGCTTTTGCCAATGTCTTTCAAAAAGACATTGGATGAGGTTATCGATCTGATGGGTGGTTGACGCCATCATCCCACGGGATGGGCTCGTGCTCGGCGGGGTTCTGCCCTTCGATAGACCCGAAATTAACGCCATATTCGTTCGGGTTAGAGCGGCGCTGGTGATGCGTGTAAATCCCGCAGGTCTTACAAAAGAAGTGCTGCGCCGTGCCGGTGTTCCAGGTGTAAAGTGAAAGGTTGTCAGCGCCTTTGGTCACCTTGAGATCATCTAATGGCACGCTGACCGTTGGCGCGGCGCGGCGGCGGCAGAATGAGCAGTCACAGCGATGCGGAGAGGGAATGCCATCGGGCAGATTGAGCGAGAGTTCAACCGCGCCGCAGTGGCAAGTGGCTTTGTAGACGCTCATTTGCGGGTCACTTTCGGGATTGACGTTCGCACAAAGCGATAGGTGGCGTCCGGATGTGGCGGATGGCCGTCAGTTTGTTCCCAGAACCGTTGCCCGCCGCGACGCAGAAAGACGGGGATGGTGAGCAGGATACCCGCGATGAACCCGCCCGCATGCGCCCAATAGGCGACGCCGCCGGTCTCGGGATCGGCGCCAAGCCCGCCAAAGATCTGTATGGCAAACCACAGCACCAGCATGGTCCAGGCCGGAATGCTGATGATGCGGAAAATGATGATCAGGATGATGAGAATATCGACCTTGGCCCGTGGGAAGAGCAGAAGATAGCCGCCCATGACCCCGGCAATCGCACCAGATGCGCCCACGGTTGGCACTTGGCTGAGGGGAGCTGAGATCAGATGCGTGACCCCCGCCGCGATGCCACAGGCCAAGTAGAAGACAAGGTAGCCCACATGGCCCATCTCGTCCTCCATGTTGTCGCCGAATATCCATAAAAACAGCATGTTACCCGCAAGGTGCATCCAGCCGCCATGCAGGAACATCGAAGTAAGCAATGTCTCATATGTGCCCTGTTGGCTGACAAGGACCGGCACCATAGCCCATTCGTAGAAAAACCCGTTGAGTGCGCGGGGATCGCTGAAAAGCGGCCAGTAGCTGAGGAAAATACCAATATTGAGCGCCATCAGCACGTAGGTGACGTAAGGCACCCGACCAGACGGGTTGTGATCGCGAATAGGAAACATGCGACGACTGTGGCGAGGGACAGACGAGGGGTCAAGCGATCAGTGTTGGCACGTTTGGATGGTGTGGGGTTTGAGTATTTTGGGAACGATGAAAGGGCAGGGTAGAGTTTAATCCATCCCGCCGAGGAGCGCCGCGTTGCCGCCAGCCGCGGTTGTGTCGACGCAGACGTGACGCTCTCCCATGACATGTCCAAGGTCTGGTTGCCCCGTGATCAGAGGCAGGATCGGGCCGTTTCGTTTGCTGAGAGCGGTGGTGTAGGCCTGCGCTTTGGTGGCATCGCCCCACCACAGAGCGCCTGCAAAATTGGACTGTGTGGTCAGGACCTCTGCTGCCAGAGCACCAGTCACCGTTGCCGCGCGGCCACCAAGGGCCATGACGGCTTCGGCTTGCGCCTTGGCCGCGTCTTCGCCAGGGCCAAGACAGAGCAGGGGCGCGCGGGCATGAAGTGTGAGGCGGTTGGACTCTCCGGTCGGACCCGGCAGTACAAGGGCCGGTGAGGTTGGGATGTCGCGGTCTTGTGCCGCAACCAGTGCGGCCTGTGCTGCGTCAGGTGACATGTCCGTTGGCCATGTGGCATCGGTTTGTGTAACTGGGCGCGCTGAAAAGCGGGAAAGGTAATGCGGCCCGCCTGCCTTGGGCCCAGTTCCGGAAAGCCCTTCGCCGCCAAAGGGTTGGCTGCCTACGATGGCGCCGATCTGATTGCGGTTGACGTAAATATTTCCAGCATGAACCGCCTCGGTCACGTGTTGCACCCGGTCATCGATCCGGGTCATCAGGCCGAAGGTCAACCCGTAGCCGGTGGCGTTGATATCGGAGATGACCTGATCCAATTGATGTGAGGCAAACGTGGCAATATGCAGGACAGGACCAAAGATCTCGCGTTTCAGGTCCCCAATGCCCTGCACGCGGATCAGGGTCGGGGCGATGAAGTGACCTGAGTTTGGCGTGGGGATTTCATGCAAAAGACGCCCCTCGGCACGGGCGGCCTCGATATGTGCGGCAATACCGGCCTGAGCCTCGGCATCAATCACCGGGCCCACATCGGTCTTCAGGTGCCAGGGTGCCCCCATGACAAGCGCATCCATGGCTCCGGTTAGCATTTCGGTCAGTCCCTCGGCGATATCTTCCTGAACATATAGACACCGCAAGGCTGAACAACGTTGCCCGGCGGATTGAAAGGCGGATTCGACAATAGCTTGAACCGCCTGTTCTGGCAGGGCCGTGCTGTCGACGATCATTGCGTTTAAGCCACCGGTTTCGGCAATGAGAGGCGCGCCGGGGGCAAGATTTTGCGCCATGGTGGTGCGGATTTTGAGGGCTGTTTCTGTTGAGCCTGTGAAAGCCACGCCGCTGACGCGCGGATCAGATGTCAGTGCGGCACCGACGTCGCCTGCCCCGGGCAGAAGCTGTAGCGCGGTTTTGGGTACACCCGCTTTGTGCATTAGGGAAATTGCCAAATGCGCAATGAGTGGTGTTTGTTCAGCGGGTTTGGCCAGAACGGCGTTGCCCGCGGCCAGAGCAGCGCTGATCTGACCGGAAAAGATGGCGAGGGGGAAATTCCACGGTGAAATGCAGGTGAATGTGCCGACCGGTTTGGCGTCGGGCGCGTTGGCCCCGTAGTAGCGCAGGAAATCCACCGCCTCGCGCAGTTCGGCGACGGCGTCCATCAGGGATTTGCCCGCTTCGCGTGAGAGAACCGCGAAAAGTTCTCCGAAATTCTCCTCATAGAGATCAGCGGCACGGGCCAGAACGCGACCGCGTTCTTTGGGGTCAGCGTTCCACGGTTTGGCGCTTTTGAGCGCCGTTTCAACATCCTCTGGGCTGGCGAAGGCAACCTGACCGGGTTGATCCGAAGGGTCGGCGGGGTTTTGAACCGGGTGCGGCTCTTGCGGCGCCACTTTGGTCGCCAAGAGCGGTGCCGCCTGCCATGTCGCGCTGGCAAAGGGGGCTCGCGCAGCCTCGATCATATCAAGAGTTGGTTGATGGGTGAGGTCAAACCCTTTGGAGTTGATCCGCTCCGGCGCGAAAAGCTCTGGCCCCTTGGGCAGCTCCGCGCGCGTGTCGAGATAGGTTTCAAATGGATCGCGCGCGACCTCTTGGGGCGGGACGTCTTCATCCACAATCTGGTTCACAAAGCTTGAATTTGCGCCGTTTTCTAAAAGCCTGCGGACGAGATAGGCCAGCAAGTCACGATGCGCACCCACTGGTGCGTAGATGCGGCAGCGGGTGCCTTCGGCCTGCATGACGATGTTGTGCAGGGCCTCTCCCATGCCGTGCAGGCGTTGGAATTCAAAGGTTTCCTTATCTTCCGCCATATCCAGAATGGCGGCCACGGTATGAGCATTATGCGTGGCGAATTGCGGATAAATGCGGTCGGTCATGCCAAGCAACTTGCGCGCATTGGCGATGTAGGAAATGTCGGTGGCGGCTTTTGAGGTGAAGACAGGGAAACCATCGATGCCTTCGACCTGTGCGCGTTTGATCTCGGTGTCCCAGTAGGCACCTTTGACAAGCCGAACCATGATGCACCGATCACGCCGGGTGGCAAGGGCGTGCAGGTGGTCGATCACATGGGCCGCGCGTTGGCCATAGGCCTGCACCACGACGCCGAAGCCATCCCAACCCGCCAAAGCAGGCTCGGCCAATGTCGCCTCGATCACATCCAGAGATAGCGACAGGCGGTCCGCTTCTTCTGCGTCGATGTTCAGCCCCATGCGGGCTGACTTGGCCAACAAGGCCAGACTGCGCAGGCGCGGCATCAGGATGTCCATCACGCCGTCTTTCTGCGCGACCTCATAGCGGGGGTAGAGGGCCGAGAGTTTGACGGAAATCCCGGGGTTCTTACGGATATCATCATGCACGCAGGCCGAGGAGATGGCGGTGATCGCCCGGCTATAGGCAAGGTGGTATCGCGTGGCATCCGTATCGGTGCGCGCGGCCTCGCCCAGCATGTCGTAGGAGTAGGTGAACCCCTTTTTCTCCATCCCTGCGGCGCGGTCCATGGCTGAGGTGATTGTCTCTCCCAGAACAAACTGACGCCCCATCTCTTTCATCGCACGGCCCACGGCGGTGCGGATGACAGGCTCCCCCAACCGCTTGATGGCGGCACGAAGATGGCCGACCGGACCGGGGGCCTCTTCGGTCAGCACCTTGCCCGTCAGCATCAGCGCCCATGTTGAGGCGTTGACCAGAGGCGAGGTGGAATGCCCCATATGCTTGCCCCAGTCCGAGGGGGCGATCTTATCTTCAATCAGCGCGTCAATCGTGTCGGCATCTGGCACCCTCAAAAGCGCTTCGGCCAGACACATCAGCGCCACGCCCTCATCGGTTGACAGCCCGTATTCCGCCAGGAAAACCTCCATCAATCCCGGATCGGAATGATCGCGAATGTCGCCGACAAGCGCGGCACCACGGGTCACGATGCGCGTGCGGTCCTCGGGCGACAACCCCGCCTGCTCTACAAGCTGGTCAATTGTCGCGGCTTCATCGGCATAGGTGACCAGATCAATTTCGCGGCGCAGGTCGGTGTCGTACGGCATGGCGGGTCTCTTGTAGATCGAAAGGGAATTGATCTACTGTATCATGCAAGTGCATGTCGTTTTTCCTGATAACAGGAATTATGCAGGAAAAACGAGCCAAAAATTGAAGGTATGGCAGGCAAATGGAAGACTTGGAGTTAGATAAGTTTGATCTGGCGATTCTACGCATTTTGACAAGTGATGGCCGGATCAGCATTACCGACCTGGCCCGGGAAATCGGATTGTCGAAATCTCCCACGCAAGCACGACTGCGCCGACTAGAACGCGACGGGGTAATCTCAGGCTACCGCGCGTTGATTGATCCGATCCGGCTGGGGCTGGATCACGTGAGCTTTGTTGAGCTGAGCATGACCGACACGCGAGAGGCGTCACTGGCGGCGTTCAACGCGGCTGTTCTGAAGATCCCAGAAGTTGAACAAGTGCATCTGATTGCTGGAAATTTCGACTATCTTCTAAAGATACGCACGCAAAGCATGAGTGACTATCGTCGCGTGCTGGCTGATCAGATTTCCAACCTGCCGCACGTCTCCAAGACCTCGACTTATGTGGCGATGGAGGCGGTGAAAGAAAACACTGTCCCAGATGTGATTTGATTTTCCATCCCTCTGCGGCATCTTTGGCGCATGAGACTTACGATCCTAGCCTGTGTTGTCGCTGGTCCGGTCTGGGCCAACGCTTGCCCCGAACCGCCCGACCACGCCGCCGCCCTATCTGATTTGATCAAGGCGGCGCGAGAAGCGCCGGATGAGGCCACGGGCCGGGCGCTTTCGGGGGAAATGTGGGCGCTTTGGGCCGATGCGCCAGATGCCAAGGCGCAAGAGCTTTTGGATGAAGCGATGGAGCGGCGGCGTGTGGCCGACTACGACGGGGCCACCAAGGCTGTGGATGCGTTGATTGCCTACTGCCCGGATTATTCTGAAGGTTACAACCAACGCGCCTTTATCAATTTCCTGCGGGAGGATTTTGCCGCCGCTTTGCCCGATCTGGACCGCACATTGGACATCACGCCGCGCCACACCGGCGCGTTGACGGGCCGGGCGTTGACACTGGCTGCGTTGGGACGAAACGCGGAAGCGACGCTGTCGCTGCGCGCGGCGCTGAATCTGAACCCTTGGCTGGGTGAGCGGCGTTTGCTGCAGCAACTGGAGCAACAGGAACAGGATCTCTGACAAAGCGGATGAGACAGGCCATGTGGCGCAGAGCGGCGAATATGGTTGTTTTGTCTGCACTTTTGGGCTGCAGCGCGGCTTTGCCAGACCGGCCCGTGCCCTCTGCGCCCGAACCTCAACCGGCCAGCACCCCTGCACCGAGCCCCGTCGCATTGCCTGCCGAAGAGCCGCCTTTGCCCAGTTTTCGCAACCCGCCCTTCGGACCTGATATCCTTGTGGTCGGCGACAGCCAGATTTCCTTTGGCGCGGGTGCGGGGCATCTGGCACTCTTTGGCAATCTGGCGCGTTCCTGCGGCGCAAATGCGCAAGAGCGGCGCCTACTTGAAAATCTTGACGCACAGTCAGTTGCGGCCATTGGTGTGCGGTCCTCCTCTCTCAATCACTGGAGCGCGCGGGACGCAGGTACAAAAGGCGTGATCTGTGACAAGGATGCGCGGTTCGGGGTGAATGCCGGCACATATGGTGTGTCCGGACCGACGCGCAGCTATGTGCAGATTGGCGAGGACCGGCCTTATGAGTTTTGCCGCCCGAACCAATCTCCGTTCGAGGCGATGTTTCGCGAGGGATATTACCGTCCCAAACTGGTTGTGCTGGCGTTTCTGGGCAATTCCGTTGACCGCTGGTCCGATCCTGCGACGGCAACAGCCGATCTGCGCGCAAGCATTGCGCAGATGCCTGATGAGAGCGCGTGCGTTGTCATGAGCACTGCGGCGGCGTTCGATGCTGAGGTGAACGCAAAACGACAACTGGCCCAGCGAAACCTGGCGCGCGCCGTCGCGGCGACAGGCGGGCGCTGCAGTTTTGCCGAAGCACTGACGCCCGATCTGGTCGCGTCGGTCACGGGCAATCCGAATGACTTCCGCATCAATGAAGCCGGAGAGGTTCTGGACAGATTTCATCCTAATACCAAAGGCTTTGAGCGTTTTTTCCAAAGTGCCACTCCGGCCATCTGCGCCGCTGTATTTGACCAGATTGGCCCCCCCTGAGCCCATTTTGCTTCAGGAATGCACGAAAAGTTCAAACACTGTGCATAACCGCTGCGGCTTTATTGCCGTATAGACCTTGCAAGTGAATTGGGGAAAAGGCGGGTCGGAATGGCGAAGGGTCTCAAAAACGCGTGCCGAGGTGCTTTGGTGATGTTTTTGTCTGCCATGATCGCGGCACCGCCACTCGCCGCTGAAGAGTTCAAATCACCCGATATCGTGGTTCTGGGCGACTCGCAGTTGAGTTTTGGCGCAGGTCCGGTTTTCCTCGATTTTTTCCAGAACATTGACCAGCACTGCGGCGCAGGTCCGCAAGGAGATACCGATTATACCCAACTTGGCGAAAAAAGCGTCGCGATCTTTGGCGTGCGCTCCACGTCGCTTGGATCATGGGTGGCGCGCAGTCGCCGGGGCAAGGCTGCGGTGTGCGAGGTCGACAAAAAGTGGAAAGCGAACGCCGCCACATTTGGAACCGTCAACACAGGCAAGAACAAATACGTCCAGATCGGCAAGGGGCGGAACTACCAGTTCTGCAAGAAAGGCCAATCGCCGTTTGAGGCGATGTTTGCCGAAGGGTATTACGAGCCGAAGCTGATCGTGATGAATTTCCTTGGCAATTCCGCGCGCCGCTGGGCCGAGGATAAGCATCAGGCCTTGGCCGATGTCACAAAAGCGATGGAGCAATTGCCCGAAGACGTGCCCTGCCTCTTCCTGACCACCGCGCCGACCTACAAGAAAAAGACCGTGGATTTGCGCCTTAAGGCGCAGGAGAACCTGAAATACGCCTTTATGAAAGCCGGGTCTCAGTGCAGCTTTGTCGAAGGTTTCACACCTGAAACCATTGCCGCCAACCAGGGTAACCGACTCTTTTTCCGGCGCAACAAGTCGGGCCGGGTGAAGGATCCGTTTCATCCCAATCAGAAAGCACAGGAAAACTTCTTCATGGTCCGCACACAGGACATCTGCCACGCCGTGCATCAGCAGCTTGCACCGCAGAACACGGAAACCGCTGTCCTTTTGCCTGCGCCCTGAAGGCAGAACTTTACACCCGCGAAGAAGCCGATATGGTCCGCCCATGCCCCTTGCCCGCGTGGTGGAATGGTAGACACAGGAGACTTAAAATCTCCAGGCCGAATAGGCCGTGCCGGTTCGAGTCCGGCCGCGGGTACCAAGGGGGCAAAAGCTTTCTGAAAGCTTTTGGGGAAGTCTTTTCAGAAAAGACTTCGGGTGGGTAGGCGCAAGTAAATGTACGGATGCAGATTTTGGGGCGAACGACCGCACTGAGCCCATAGCGGTCATCGCGACTAGCGCCAAAAAATTCAACTTCGGCTGGATCAGTTGAACTCAAAGACACACTCTTCCAACGATAAAGAAGTTTTGTCGGATATAATCAGTTCATTTTCAGAAACATAAGCGAGAACAATATTCTGGTCCACGGCGGCAGTCTCAATTGTTTTTTTCCAACCGTCCAAGTCTCCACGAAATGACAAACTGAAAAAAACTCTGCCGTCCGGAGTTGTTACCCGACAATTTCCTTCTATCGCACCACCAGCCTTAGCAAAAAAATAGTCTCTAGGTGCCGTCAGTTGCCTGAAAACCTTTTTTCCTTTGGAATTACTCGGCACGCAAAAAAACATCAAAACCGAACCATTTTTTTCTTTTTGCCCTGGCACAAAAGATGGCTCATCAGGCTTAAGCAATCCCTTTCTAATTTTTTCAAGCTTTTCAAATGTCTTCTTCATAGAAGTCCTCAGTCAGTTACAGACGATCAATTTCGAGAACAGTCTATCAGTTTAAAGCCAGCTTTGTCCCGCAAAGCGGACATCCAATTACCCCCGCACCCCGGCAAACCTTTCTTCCCAGGTCTCGCGATCCTCATCACTGATCTTCGCAAAAAGCACATCAGGCACAGCGAACTCGTGTCCAGCAGGCAAAGTAAAAAGCGCGGCGTTCACTTCCTCGGGCCATTGCGTATCAAGCGTGTTCATCGCCGACAGCATCCGGGCGGCTGCGTCCGGGATAAAGGGCGCTGACAGTACTGCATAAAACCGGATGAGGTTAAGCGCCAAACGCACCTGCATCGCGGCTGTTTCGGGATCTTCCTTGAACGTGGCCCAAGGGGCGGCGGATTGCAGGTATTCGTTGCCCGCCACCCAGATGGCGCGCAGCTCAGTTGCGGCTTTGCGCACTTCGATGGCTTCCATATGCCCTTCATAGGCGCGTAGGCGCTTGGTGAGATCGGCGATCAGCGCGTCTTCTTGTGCGCCATAAGCCCCACCCGCTGGCACGGCTTCGCCAAATTTTGAGCGGCAGAACTTGGTGACACGGCTCACGAAATTGCCCAGCACATCGGCGAGATCTTTGTTCACGGAGGTTTGGAAATTCTCCCATGTGAACTCAGAGTCGCTGCTTTCCGGTGCGTGGGACAGAAGCCACCAGCGCCAGTAATCACTGGGCAGGATCTCCAGCGCCTGATCCATGAAGATACCGCGGCCCTGAGACGTGCTGAATTGCCCACCATCGTAGTTGAGGTAGTTAAACGATTTTATGTAATCCACGAGCTTCCATGGCTCCCCGCTGCCGAGGATCGTGGCGGGAAAGCTCAGCGTGTGAAACGGCACATTGTCCTTGCCCATGAATTGTGTGTAGCGCACGTCGTCAGCACCTTTGTCAGTGCGCCACCAGCGTTCCCAGTCGCGGCTCGAGGCGGCCTCGGCCCATTCACCGGCGCAGGCGATGTATTCAATCGGCGCGTCGAACCAGACATAGAAGACCTTGCCCTCCATCCCCGGCCAATCATCATCCCCGCGCTTGACCGGAATGCCCCAGTCGAGATCCCGCGTGATGCCACGATCCTGCAACCCGTCACCGTCATTGAGCCATTTCCGGGCGATGGACGTGGTTAGAATGGGCCAGTCTTTCTTGCCATCAATCCAGGCATTCAACTGATCGCGCATCTGACTTTGCTTGAGATAGAGATGCTTGGTCGCGCGCACCTCCAGATCGGTGGAGCCGGAAATGGCCGAGCGGGGCTCAATCAGGTCCGTGGGATCAAGCTGTTTCGTGCAGTCCTCGCACTGATCGCCCCGCGCCTTGTCATATCCGCAATTGGGGCAGGTGCCCTCGATATAGCGGTCCGGCAGGAAGCGGCCATCTGCGTTGGAATAGACCTGGCTTTCGGAGACTTCTTCGATCAGGCCAGCCTCGGCCAGGCGCCCCGCGAAATGCTGTGTCAGCGCATGGTTCTGTGGGCTGGATGAGCGGCCGAAGTGGTCAAAGCTGAGCCGGAACCCCTTGCCCAGCTTGTCCTGCACCTCCCACATCTCGGCGCAATACTCGGCCACAGGCTTGCCTGCCTTGGCCGCAGCCAACTCAGCCGGAGTGCCGTGTTCATCCGTGGCGCAGAGGAACAGCACCTCATGCCCGCGCCCACGCAGATACCGCGCGTAGAGATCAGCAGGCAGTTGGCTGCCGACGAGGTTGCCAAGATGTTTGATCCCGTTGATGTAAGGGATCGCAGAGGTGATCAGGTGACGCGCCATGACGGGTTCCTTGGGGTGTTTCGTCGTCCTTTAGCCTATGGCAGGCGCGCATGCCAGAGGGGCTTGACCGCCTTAAAACACCGATGATCTTGCGAGTTTGCCTATGGCGCAGTCAATGGCTGGTTATTTCAGGCACGGCCGCGTCAAAATCCACAGGTATGGGTGTGAAATAGAGATCATATTCAGAGGCGCTCATCACCCCCGTGCACACACGCCGTTCGTTGACATCAGATTTTACGATTTCGTACATATCCTTCATCTTTGGATCGATCTCGCATGCACCCTGACCCGGCCTGCCGCACAGCATTTGGTAAAGCCGGTATGCACGCATCATGGGACAACGGATTTTTGTATCCAGATCCAGTGTTTCCCGGCGTTCGATCCAGCTTTCGATGATCTTGGTGACTTCTGCGCGCCGATCCGGGCTGAGCGCTTCGAACTCAGGCCGCTCCATTTCCCATTCAAGACGTTCAAGCTCAGACAGCAGCCAAAATCTGGAATTCGCGAACGCCTGCAGGCCGTAGCTGTCATGGTTGCTGTAGACGATTGCGTTGATCAGATATGGCTCATCCAAAAGAATGTGATCCGCATGCCGAGCGCTAAAACGGTAGCGTGCATAAGCGCGCCATAGCTCGTCATCAAAGGGTGAGGCCTCGAGCATTCGGCGCGCATATTCGGCCTTCTTCTCTTCGGGTGTGCGTTCGATCACAGAAATACGTATGCCGCCATCGTCTCTGATCGAAAACCCGCTGATATCCTTTAGCAGAGTCTCGAGCTTGTCCGGATCGTAGGGGTCACGCTCTATTTCCGCCAAAGCGGTCTCTTTGGCGCGACGAATGTGGTCTTCGTATAGAAAACCGTAGCCGTATTTCTGCGCAATGTCGGAGTCGAACCTATAGGCGACTTTATAGTCTGTAACGTCCGGGTTAGTCAGGTATTCATGCAAAAAGGCAGCGTCCCTGCGGGATGCGTTCTTGGTCGACAGGTAGCGGGCGTAAAGATAGTCCAAATCGCGAAATTCGCGTTTGGAGGCTTCTTGAATAAACCACTCAGAGCGGTTGTACATGTGAAAATTGCCGGCGGCGAAAATTTCGCACCACCGCACATTGTTCTTGCTGTTCTCGATTTCAACAAGCGGCGCGTATTGTGCGCATATCTTTTTTGCCAGTTCCCAACTGCCGCCCCAGCCCGGGTTTGTCATGTCCAGGGCGCGCGTCAGTGTTCCCAGGTTCGGGGCGTTATTCATAACAAGATGAAGCACTTCCAGTGCGCGGGTTCGATTGTGGGTGGAATTGGTCAGCCAGAACATTGCGTCAGAGGCCGGAAGTAAATCTGGTGCCGCGTCATACGCCCGTTTCGCATGCTCCCATGCGTCGCGATGCATATGGGCAAATATGGCCGTCGCATCTGGAAACAGGTCTCTTGCAGCGCCTTCCCCGCGAATATGCCATCCTGTGTTATAGAGCACCCACGCATTAGCCGTATTCGCATAGGCTGACTGTGGATACGCATCAAGCCAGCGTTCGGCAAACTGGGCGACTTTGGGGTTGTTGGTGCCAAATGTCTCAAAGAGCCATCGGGTGTGGTCTATGGCGTCAGCGTCTTCCAATGAAAAGGCGTGAGACTTTGCAAACAGCGCTTCAGCCGCTGCAAAATCCTTTGCTTCGACAATGTCCCATAAATCATCTTGGGAGACGTCCTCATAGATGTCCCCTGCCTGGGTGAGGTTGGGCAGCAGAAATAGAAGCGCGATTACAAGACATTGAAGGTATCGAAACATAGTAAGGCCCTGCATATACACGCTTAAGCTGTGCAGGCTGACTGCGGCGATACCATGGCGTTCGGGCGGTTATGCCGTGCCGACGCGCGCTTTGTGACACTGGCTGGGCTATTGCCCTTCACCGGCTTCCCGATCTGTCTTGGTCAGCCGTCCAATTGTAAACGATGTGCGTGGGGCCCAGACATAGCGGGTGCGCAAAGCAAGTGTCGGACGGGCCAGCATGCGCAGCATGCTGAAGAAGATCAAAAGCCCATGGGCGCTGGCGATCATCAGGAACATGGCTTGCGGCCCGTACCATTCGATCAGGCTGGACGCCACAAACGGCGCTGCGATGGCTCCGATGGCAAAGTAGAACATCAATGCGGCAGAGAGTTCGACGCGTTGTTCGGATGTGGCAAAGTCGTTGGCGTGCGCGGCGGCGACCGAGTAGATCGGGAAGGAAGTCGCGCCAAAGAAGAAGGCCGTCAGCAGGACGCCAGTGGGATGCATCGTGTCGACCAAAGCTGTTATCACGCAACACAGGATGGCCGCGACCGAAAGCCAGATCATCACCTTGCGGCGGTCGAATTTGTCGGCAAGCCAGCCTGCCGGGTATTGCGCCAGTGCCCCGCCCAGGATGAAGGCCGACAGGAACCAGGCGATCTGATCCAGCCTCAACCCCACCTGTTCGCCATAAAGCGGCCCGACCATGCGGAAGGTGGCGCTCGACAGGGCTGCGACGACCACGGCTGCGGTGGCGAGTGGCGAAATCTCCAACCCCAATTTGGGGCGCAGGCGCGGTGCGGCCGGGGTTTCTGGCTGACGCACCGTGGTCAAGGTCAGCGGCAAAAGCGACGCGCAGCAGATGATCGCGAGGATGTTGTAAGAGACATAGGATGCGGGCTCCAGAACCGAAATCAGCGATTGCGCGACAAGCTGCCCACCCATATCGACGATCCGGTAGGTGCCCATGGCCCGCCCACGTGTCTCATTGGTCACTTTCGCCTGCAACCAGGCTTCGATAATCGTGTAACACCCTGCCACGCAGATACCTGAGGCCACCCGCATCACCGCCCAGGCGATAGGATCGACCACCAGCATATGCGAGATAAGCCCAATGGCCCCGGCGGCGGTAAAGGCTGCAAAGGCGCGCGAATGCCCCACTGATCCCATGAGGCGCGGCGCCCACCAGCAGCCTATGAAAAAGCCAAAGAAATGCGCCGAGCCGAGAAAGCCGATCTGTTGTGTTGAGAAATCAAGCGTGATGCCCGAAAGCGCATCGAGTGGGGCCACTCCGCCTGTTGAAAGCTGCATCAGAACAACCGACAAGAACAGGGCGGCAAAGGAAATGAGCATGCGCATGACTGCAACTTTGCATGCGCATGGCTCTCAGGCCATAGCCTTTTCGACGGGGCAATGTCGTTTTTTGCCCGAGCGGTTACTTCTCAATCCGGGCGATGATGTTCAGATCAATCTGATCATCTACAAATCCGGGAAACCCGCCCGCACCAAAAGCGGCGCGGCTTATGGATCCGGTCAGTTGCACAATGAGGCGGCTTCGGTCGCCAACTTCCGTGCCACCTTGCCGGTAAAGCCCGGCATTGAGCGTCACAGGCCGTGTCACACCGCGCACGGTGAGATTGCCCTGAACCTTGGCTCCGCTCAGATCCCCAGTCACTTTGGTGGATTGGAACCGGATCTCTGGATAGGCCTGGGTGTGCAGCACTTCTGGCCCCTTCATCGTTTGCGTGGCAAAGATGAATCCCGCCTTGGCCCGGCGCGCATCAAGTGTCACATCCACCTGGCTGCGCGGAACATTGTCCAGATCAAGCACCATGCGCGCCGCTTTTACGGGCATGCGCCCACGGCTGGGATTGCCTTGGAATTGATAGGTGAAGCCCACCACGGAGTCCGGCGCGTTGAGCCGATATGTTTCGGGGGCTGCAAAAGCAGGGGCGGCAAGAAGCAGAGAGAGTAAAACCAAAATGCGCATGACAAAACCTTTTCGCGTTGTTCAGGAGATATACGCGTGATGGTCTGAATTTATTCCTGACAAGTTTTCACTTGGTTGTGTGCAAATTGGGGCGACATGTGGGGTTTTCTGGCGCATGCCGGGCCGAGATGCGGCCAGTGAAGCGGTCTTTCTGGACACGGAGACAGATGGTTTGGCCAATGTCGAGCGCGCCTGGCATGTCCAAACTGCGCGCAACGAGCGGGTAGTGTGTGCCGTCAAGCCCTGTGGCGCTATAGACAGGTCGACTGCCGTAGTCTGTATGGTGCTGTGCGACTGTGTCGATCCGAGCTTCGGCATGGGTGATCGAGGCTGGAATGCGCATTGTGAAGAGTGCAAGCAGGGCGATAACAACCACTAATTTTGCCAAGTTGATCCACAGTTTGCGGTCTTGCAGAGTATTGCGCCAAACTGCATGCGTAATTTCTGAATTTCTTTTTTTATCAGTCACTTAATTTATATGGGCGCTCTCCGCGCGCCGTTCAAGCGCAAATTGCCCCTTCACCCGGCTCACCTCCCATTCCGCTGGGGGCAGGGTCCGTGCCCGGCGGCGGGACAAATGCCAGGCACGGCGTCCTGAGCCATGATCAGGCGCCATGTGCCAGCGGCTTTCCACCCCCGGTGCGCCCCCATCCCCTTCGGTCAGGATCAGCCCCAAGGGCGCGCCCATACCTTCACCTGCGCCGGTTTCGGCTGCCAGATGCAGGCGCCGCACCGCCGTCAGCCCTGGAAGGCTGGGCAAATCCGCCACCACCAGTGGCACCACGCCCGCGCGCAGCACCTCCTCTAAGCACCAAAGCAGGTCGATGGGTTGGCGTGGGGTCAGAAAGGTGAACCGCCCAGGTTCTGCAAAGGCGCACATTCCCTCGGGATTTAGCCGGTCTGTCGCCCAGGCGGCGCTGATCCAGAACACCGGGCCGTCCGTTGCACGCGCCACCAGCATAGCCAGCGTGTGGCGCGCAGATCCGCAAAGTTCATGCACCCGGCCTGGCGTCAAAGTCATCTCGTCCAGCACTTTGAGAGGGGTGCGGTGCGCATGGCTGCTGCGGCGCGTGAGAAGGGTGCTGTCCATGCGGCAATTGTATAATGTTCACTAAATGTTCTCAATCCGCCAAATACAGCGTGACGCCAGTTTCAAATCCGCTAGATATGGGAAATCAACGTCGGGGAAGGGCAAACCATGCAGCGCAAACCATTGGGACGCACAGGAATTGAGGTCAGCGCGCTTTGCCTGGGGTCGATGACCTGGGGCAGTTCGAACACCGAAGCCGAAGGGCACGCTCAGATCGACATGGCGCTGGACCATGGCGTGGATTTCATCGACACCGCGGAAATGTACCCGACCTATCCCGTTAAGGCCGAAACCGTGGGCCTCACTGAAGAGATCATTGGCACCTGGCTGGCCAAAACCGGACGGCGCGGGGACATCGTGCTGGCGACCAAACATGCCGGCGAGGGGATGCGCCACATCCGCGATGGTGCGCCGATCACGTCCCAGAGCATTCCCAAGGCCATTGAGGCGTCGCTCAAACGCCTGCAGACGGATCACATCGACCTCTACCAATTCCACTGGCCCAATCGTGGCAGCTACATGTTCCGCCAGAACTGGGCCTACGATCCATCGAAACAGAACCCCGCAGAGACGCGAGCGCATATGGAAGACGCGCTGCACGCGCTTGCGCGGGAGGTCGACCGGGGCACGATCCGTGCCTTTGGCCTCAGTAACGAAAGCGCCTGGGGGACGGCACAATGGCTCAAAACCGCCGAAGAGATGGGCGGACCGCGTGTGGCGTCGATCCAGAACGAGTATTCGCTTCTGTGCCGCCTCTACGACACCGATTTGGCAGAACTGAGTGTCAACGAGGACGTGGGTCTCTTGGCCTTTTCGCCACTCGCGGCGGGTATGCTGACGGGCAAATACCAGAACAATCAGGTGCCCAAAGGCTCTCGCCTCGATATCAGCGGTGATCTGGGTGGGCGCAAAACCGAACGTGTCTTTGACGCCACTGAGGCCTATCTGCAAATCGCGCGAAATCATGGGCTGGAGCCAGTGCAAATGGCACTGGCCTGGTGTCTGACGCGGCCCTTCATGTGCTCCGCCATTTTCGGGGCGACTACGATGGCGCATCTGGAACTGGCACTAGGGTCGGCAGATGTCACGCTTTCCGATGAGATTCTGGCCGACATTGCCACGGCGCACAAGGCACATCCCATGCCCTATTGAACGGCTTCTTTCTTGTCTGAAATACCCCGGGGTCTGGGGCAGAGCCCCAGATGCGCTCACCCCTGCAGTGTCTTGAGATATCCTGGCACATCCCGAGCCGAGACATGTGCTTCGCGCACCAGGCTATCGAAATGTGCAGTCAGCACCTGAACCCGCTCTGTATCGCGAAACGCCATGTAATTGCGCCCCACGTAGAGCACCGCAAGAAGCGGGCCAAAAACCGTGATTGGTGCGGAATACAAGCGTCGCGCATCGTAAAAATAGAGCCGCAAGCGCGGATACAGCTGACCTGTGATCTGATGCAGATACGCCAGCTGTTCTGCGCGTATCTCGGAAGGTAAATCGCCGTAGTAGCCTTCGCCACGCGCACAGCTTTCAATCTCGAATATCGGTAAGGCGATTTCATAGTCCGACTGCGTCCCGCGCATCCACTTCAAACGATCCTCCGACGCGCCGATCGCTTGCTCTGTCGAGCGCCCAAGATGCGGCGTATATTCCCATTCCAGCATCGCCCTTGTCTTGAGCATGTCTGGCAGGCTCGCCGGGACGTGGCGAATTTTGTAGCCTGCGGCCTCTTTGTGCCAGTCAAAAATCTGCTCATCCACCAAGGCGCGCGGCGCTTCGGTCAGCGCAAGCGTGTTGGCCAACACATCCGCCGCCGTTTCCGGCAGGTCGGTCAGCCCCAACAACCAGTCTGATGAGACACCCAAACAGGTTGCGCATTCCCCCACCACCTGGGCATTGGGAAGCCGCGCCCCGGTGTCCTTGAGAAGCTGTGACAAAGTAGAGCGATCGACGCCAACAGCACGCGCCAGAGCGCTTTGCGACATGGCCCTATCGCGCATGGCTTCCTGAAGGCGAGTGCGGAACAGTTCTGCGCGGTCTCTTTTGTCAGTTTTTTCCATCATATTGTGATTTTTATCAACATTGGCGAGATTTGTTAACCGTATACCGAATACCCTGCTGACAAATTTTGACGTAACACTTTTGTGAACGGGGAAATTTGGAAACGGAATGACGGAAACCCACGATGAAAATTGGGTGGAATGGCCGACGCTGGTCTTGATGCTGGCGTGCTACGTCACCTGGGGCCTGGCGCTCTTCTGGGTCAGTGCTCTTTGGTTGCCGCTGGGCATGCTGTTGGCGACGCTCTGCGTGGCCTTGCACTCGTCGCTGACCCATGAGCTGATCCATGGGCATCCGTTCCGTTCGGCATGGGCGAACGAGGTTTTGGGCTTCTTCTGCCTTGGTCTTTTCGTGCCATACCGACGGTTTCAGGACCTGCATCTGGCGCATCACCAGGACGGCAACCTGACCGATCCCTATGACGATCCGGAATCAAACTACCTTGATCCGGGCGTCTGGTCGCGGCTTCCCCTTGCCATGCGGTGGCTTTTGCGAGTCAACAACACCCTGCTGGGCCGCATGATTGTGGGGCCGGCGGTTGGGCAACTGGCATTCCTGCGCGAGGATTTGGCAGCGATAAAGGCAGGCAACACTGCCGTGCGTATGGCCTGGGTTTTGCAAATACCGTCAGTGGCGCTGGTTCTCGTGATGGTGATCGCCTCGCCCATGCCACTATGGGCGTATCTCATCTGTGCTTACGCAGGGTACGGCATCATAAAGATCCGGACGTTTCTGGAGCATCGCGCGCATGACAGAGCCAGTGGTAGAACCGTTGTGGTCGAAGGCGGCGGACTGTTGTCATTTTTGTTTTTAAACAACAACCTACACGTTGTGCACCACATGCATCCAGGGGTAGCTTGGTACAAGCTTCCAGCGCTGTGGCGCGCGAAGAGAGACCATTACCTGAGGCGCAACGAGGGCTACTACTATCAGTCCTATGCCGAGATTTTCCGCGCACATTTGCTGCGCGCAAAAGACCCGGTACCGCATCCTCTGCGCACGCAATCGGACTGGCCTGCTGAATAAAACTCGGGCAAGAGGGGCCCATGGTCGAGACCTGGATCCTTCTGTCTATCATGGCGGCGCTGTTCCAAACGCTGCGCTTCATGCTGCAAAAGTCGCTCAGCATGGGCACACTCAGCGCATTGGGCGCCACTTTCGCCCGGTTCGCTTATGCGGCACCGTTGGCGGCTTGTGTCGCGTTTGGCTACGCGATTTGGCTGGGTGAGGAACTACCGCACGTTGGGTGTCTTTTCTGGCTCTACGTCCTAAGCGGTGGTTTGGCGCAGATCCTCGCCACATTGTGTGTGGTATTGCTTTTCGCCGAACGCAACTTTGCCGTGGGCATCACATTCAAGAAAACCGAAGTCATCCAGACAGCGCTTGTCGGGTTTGTCCTTCTCGGCGATCAGATCAGCTTGCCCGCTTTTTTCGCCATATTTCTTGGGTTGATCGGGGTGCTGGTGCTGTCGGACATGCCGGAGGGTGCGAGCGGATGGACAAAGCGGTTCGTCAATCGTGCCGCGGGACTTGGCTTGGTCTCGGGCGCATTTTTTGCAATTTCCGCCGTGACCTATCGCGGTGCTACACTGGAAGTGGCCAGCGACGATGCATTCTTGCGCGCCATGCTGTCGGTCGCCGCCGTGACGGCATCACAGACGATTGGAATGACGTTATACCTGCGCCTGAAAGAGCCGGGACAGCTCTCACGTGTCTGGGCTGCGCGTTCCAAAGCGATTTGGATGGGCATCACAAGCCTTTTGGGTAGCGTGGGCTGGTTCACGGCCTTCACCCTGCAAAATGCGGCTTACGTGTTTGCTGTGGGGCAGGTCGAAGTGATCTTCTCAATCATGGCATCCGTGCTGTTTTTCAAAGAAAAGATTACATCGCGAGAGGTGCTTGGCATGGCGCTCTTGAGCGCCAGTATCATCGCGCTTGTGGCGCTGGGTTAATCTGTGTTTTTCGGCTCAAAGCCACGCAAGCGCAGGAACAAGCTGGCCTCGTCATCATTGCGAAAAAACGGAACGGTTTCGGGCGGCTCGGGATCCCGCACGCGCGCCTCGATTTCGGCCAGCACAACCTCGGTGATGAAGGGTAAATCAAAACTGCGCGCCTCAGAGAGCGGCACCCATTGCAGATGGCTCAGTTCTTCGGAAGCGGCGGAGAAGTCATCCAGATCACTGGCAATCGCCGCGGCATCGATCAGAAAGAACCGTGCATCAAACCGGCGTGGCCGACCCGGCGGAGTGATGGCGCGAAACACAAATTGCAGCGCGTGAGCGGTGGGCACATGTCCGGTTTCCGCGAACCCGGTCCAATCCGGCGCTGGTGCGATGGGCCAGTCTCCGGGTTCGCCCAGGATAAGCCCGGTTTCTTCCCAAAGCTCACGAATAGTGGCGGCCGCGAGGGCGTGGCTCAGATCCTGTACACTGTCTTCACGCAGCCGGTCCGAGCAAAGCGCGGGTAGTGGGCGGGCCAGCGGGATATCCGCATCACCCGCGTCCACGGCCCCGCCGGGAAAGACAAATTTGTTGGGCATAAAGGCGGCTTTTGCGCCGCGCTGACCCATCAGGACCTGAGGGCGCGACGTGCGATCACGCAGCACGATGACCGTGGCGGCATCACGAATTGCCGTCTTGTCGAGGGTTTGGGTGTCGCTCATTTGTGCCCTTCCTACTCGGAAAGGGTTAGCCCGGTGCTCCGAACCCGTGCATCAGACGGGCCCATTGGAAGCCAACAATCGCCCCTTTCAACCTTGGCAGAAGGTAAAGCGACAATGTCACGCAGCCAATAGAGAATATGGTAAAAAGCACCAGCGGGTCTGGCCGCCAGGTTGTGAATACCACATGCAACAACGGCGCCATGAGGTGCCCGACAATCAGGATCGTCAGGTAGGCCGGCCCGTCATCGGCGCGGTGGTGCGACAAGTCTTCGCGGCAAACCGTGCAGGTATCGCGCACCTTGAGATAGCTTTTCATCAGCGGACCACTGCCGCAATTCGGGCACTTGCGCCGAAACCCCCGTCGAACCGCAGGCCAGAGTTCGCGCTCTTCCTGATGTGCCTGTACATCGCTCATTGAGAACCTCGTCAAACAATGGCGGGACCCTTACCGAAGTTCGAACCGAATTGAACCCGGCAAACTGCCACCGCGTCGCGATGTCGCAAACCTCGGGGGGTGATCGGACGTCAGAAAAAAAATTTGCGATCCGGCGACGGAATGAGCCGTTTGGCGCGTTGAAGGTCATGTGATCTGTCCGAAAGAGGCCGTCACATCCCTGAGCAAAGGTTTTGCAAATTGGAGAGCAAAAAAAATGAAAAATTCAGTATTGATCGGCGCATTGGGCGTCTCAATTGTCCTCGGTGGCACGGCGCAAAGCCTGGCGGCTCCAGAGGGGTACGGCCCTCGACACAGCTTCGAGACGCTGGATGCAGACAAGGATGGTCAGGTGACACAGGCCGAGTTTGATGCCCATCGCGCCGAGCGGTTTGCCAAGGCGGACACCAACAGCGACGGGCTTTTGTCACGAGACGAAATTCTCGCCAAGGGACAACAGCGCGCCGAGCGTTTTGCGGATCGCATGTTCAAACGGTTGGACGAAAACCGCGACGGGGCGATCAGCCTGGCAGAGATGTCCGAAGGACGCGGCAACCGTTTTTTTGATCGCGCCGACAGCGATGGCGATGGTGCGGTGTCCGAGGCTGAATTTGATAAGATGAAGGCGCGGATGATCGAACGGCACACGTCGCGCCAAAAGGACCAAGAATAACACCATTGCGCGGCCCGAGCGAAGCGTTCGGGCCGCGCAACCGCAATTGATTGACCTCGCAGGACAGGGCGCAGGATACTTGGCCAGAATGACAGACCGCTCTGACCGCATAAAGGAGGCGCCCAATGAGGCGCTTTTGGTGCTCTTTGCCAATGGCGACCCGCAGGCCGCCGAGACGTTGACCGGTCGACTCGCGCCAAAGATCATGGCGCATGCGTTTCGACTTCTGGGAAGCCGCGCCGAAGCCGAGGATGTCACCCAGGAGGCCATGTTGCGGTTGTGGCGGCAAGCGCCGAACTGGCGTCAGGGGGAGGCACAGGTCACAACCTGGCTTTACCGGGTGGTGGCCAATCTTTGTACGGACCGGCTGCGCCGCAGCCATCGCGCCGCGCCGCTGGAGGCTGCGGGTGATCCAGTGGATAGCGGCGCGGGACCGGCACAGCGCATGCAAGAGGCGGCACGCGCCAAGGCGCTGCAAATGGCACTGGGGCAACTTCCTGATCGCCAGAGGCAGGCGGTGGTGCTGCGCCACATCGAAGAGCTGGGTAATGCCCAGATTGCCGAGATCATGGATCTCAGCATAGAGGCCGTTGAAAGCCTGATTGCGCGAGGCAAAAAGGCGCTGAGCGCAAGTTTGAGGAACCAAAGTGAAGAGCTGGGGTATTCGGAATGACACGTAACCAGGACAACAAACACAGTCAGGATGATGCGTTTCTCGAGACGCATTTCGAAGCCGCACGCCGGCACGTGCCCGCGCCCGGCGATGATGTGATTCAGCGTATTCTGGAAGATGCCAACGCCCAACAGGCCGCGCCGTGCGGTCCACGGGTTGAGCCAGTTCAAAAGGCCCCCCATGGGATCAAAGCGCTTTTGGACGCGCTAGGAGGGTGGCCCGCCGCAGCGAGCCTGTCGTGCGCTGCTGCGGTGGGGTTGTGGATTGGCGTGGCGCCACCGGACGTGCTGACCTTCGTAGCGCAGGACTATTTTTCGACACAAACGGATGGCGCGCCTGCAGCGGATGCTGATGGCGGATTTGATTTTCTTGAGGAGATGTTGTGATGGTGGGTCAAACAGGTCATTCCCCGAACCCTCAACCGCCTGCACCACGCTCTCCGCGGTGGATGCGCGTGACGCTTGTGCTGTCGTTGGCGCTGAACCTGTTGGTCGTGGGCGCAATCCTTGGCGCGGCACTATCAGGCGGTGGAAAATGGCGGGGGGGCGGACATAGTGAGCGCTTTGCCGGGCCTTTGACTCGTGCGTTCAGCGAAGAAGATCAACGGGTTCTCAAACGCCGCATGACCATGGCGTATATTTCCGAACGGGATGGCTGGGGCGCGCATCGCGCGGCCATAAAGAACCTTGCCAAGGCATTGCGGCAAACGCCCTACGATGCCGAGGCGACGCGTGTCGAGATGGAAGGCATGCGCGCACTTCTTGGACAGCGTTTTGACACAGCACAAAACGTGTTGGCCGATCACATTGCCAAAATGAGCGATGCGGATCGGGCCATCCTGGCAGATAGTCTGGAAGAAGAATTGCGCCGACGGCGACGCTAGGGGTTCAGGCCGCTGTGCGGGTGCAAAGTGTGACCGTGCCACGCCCATCGGATTTTGAGCCGTAAAGCGCGCGGTCTGCGCGCCGGAAGAGTGCGTCAGGTGTAAGACAATGGCCATCTGCTCCGTTCAGCAAGGCCACGCCAAGGCTCGTTGTCACTGTGATAGACTGCGACGCCGGGCCGGAGATAGACCCGATTTGCATGCGCGTGTTGCGCACGGATTGGCAGATACGACGCGCTGTCTGATTGGCCTGAGCGGGTGTGACATTGGGCAGAAGTATCATGAACTCCTCGCCGCCGATCCGCGCCACGATGTCTTCCTTGCGCAAGGACCCTGACATGATTTGTGCAACCTGGGATAAAACCGCGTCTCCAGCAGCGTGACCATACCGGTCATTGACCAGTTTGAAGTGATCCAGATCAGCAATAATCAGCGCCATTTCACCCTTGTTTTGCAATGTTTCTGTCGCAAGCCGATCAAGTTGCGACATACCGAACCGGCGATTGTAAAGCCCTGTTAAGGGATCCGTCACCGCCGCCTGCAACCCGGATCTGACACCGGCCAGCAATCGATCGTCTTCCATCTTGCGATTGATCTGAAGGTTCAGACGCCAATCAACCTCGCCCATATGAGTGCCGTAATCGATCACATCATGTGCCCCCATATCCAGCGCGGTGGCCGCAAGGGGAGCTTTGGCATAATCCATGAGCGCAATGATCTTGGCATCACGTGTTTGTGGCGCTGTGCGCAGCTCTGCCAGTGGGGCAAGCCCGTGCTCATCGCGTGCCCTACCGATTTCAAGCAAGACAGCGTCGGGATGTGTTTGCAGGTCCTTCAATCCACGCCCGCTACGCATGTCGTACCGTTCCAGTTGATGTGTCGTGGCCGAGGACAGTTCGTTGTAGAACCGGTGCCAGGACACGCCAGCTGATTTCGTATCGCGTGCTGGATGGGTGCGCGGGGTCACCGCGGCAATGCGACCGGGTCGCAGGAAGGTTGCGCGTGCATCGGCAAACCCGAAAACTTCGGCGGCTTCCGGTTTGATCCACTGATCCGTGTCGCGATGTGCATTGCGCATCAGGGTGCGCAGCCGAGCCAACAGAACCGTATCCGAGATTGGGGATGTGATCACATCTGCCGCCCCTTCGCGAAAGCGGCGCATGCGGAGTTGCGCATCATCTTCGGTTGTCAAAGCAACAATGGGTGTTTTTCGACATCCTGGAAGTGCGTGAAGCTGATCGTGAAACGCGCCGAATCCCATATCCGTCAACTCGGATGTGACGAGGACCAAATCCGGCATTTCAGTCGCACAGATTGCAAGCGCGTCTTGCGCGGAAGATGCCTGAAACACCGAATAAAACGCAGAAGACAGTTTGACTTTCAAAACAATCCGATTGGTCGTGATACTATCCACGATCAGGATATCGCCCGACATAAGGAAACAGCCTTTCGCACTTGCCTTCAATTTGTGGCATCGACTATCCATGGCATTGGTTAAGAAACCCTTTCATGGAGTTAAACCGGATGAATGCAGCGCAAGAGGCCGCTGAAACGCTTGCGCTGCAAGCTTTGGCATGGCTTGCGGCAAAGCCGGACCTTCTGGACGTGTTCATGGGGGCCACTGGTGTCGGGAGGGATGACCTGCGTGACAGGGCACAAGACTCTGATTTTCTTGTCTCAGTGCTGGATTTTCTGATGATGGATGATGCGTGGGTTATGGAGTTTTGCACAGCCCACAACCACCCAAACGAAGCCCCGATGCAGGCGCGTGCAGCGCTGCCTGGTGGGGCGGAAGTGAACTGGACATGAACAAAACATGGTAAGCAACGTGTCAAGAAAGGTTGATGGTCTGCTCTTTGACAAAGACGGCACGCTTTTCGATTTTCACACCACCTGGAGCAGTTGGGCGGGACACATCATCGACAGCCTGTCTGAAGGTGACGCTGCGCTGCGTGTGCGTCTGGCCGACGCCATGCACTACGATCTGGACCAAGGGCAGTTCGCGCCCACAAGCCCGATCATCGCAGGTACCAACCGAGAAGCGGCAGAATGCGTGGCGAAGGCCATTACGGATCGCTCGGTGGAAGAGCTTGAAGACTATCTTATGCGTACCTCATCCACAGCACCACAGGCCGAGACCGTACCGCTTGCACCTTTCCTGACGTCGCTGGCCGAAAACGGTGTCTCTTTGGGCGTCATGACAAATGACACCGAATATGGTGCACGCGCCCATCTGGGCTCAGCGGGTGTGACGGACCATTTCGATTTCATCGCGGGGTTCGATTCCGGCTTTGGAGCCAAACCTTCTCCTGATCCCTGTCTGGCTTTTGCACGCGCGCTGGAGTTGGACCCGGCCCGTGTTGCTATGGTTGGTGACAGCACCCATGATCTTCTCGCGGGCCGCGCGGCGGGCATGCAAACCATCGGTGTGCTCACTGGTACGGCTTTGGAAGCTGATCTTGCTCCCTTTGCGGACGTCGTCTTTCCCGATATCGGCCACATCCCGGCCTGGCTACCTGCATGACCAAAGCACCGCTTTATGGGGTGCTGCTTGCATTCGCGGGTACGGTGATCCTGACGCCCGATGCACTGCTGATGCGGCTCTCAAACATGAGTGGGTTTCAAATGGCCGGATGGCGCGGGCTCTTTATGGGATCAATGATGGTGCTGGCCTGGGCTATGACCAGCCGAAGCCGTGCTGGTGATCTTGCGCGGTTGCGCACGAAACCCGGTGCGCTCATCGTCCTTGCGCAAGTGTTCAACTCCACGCTGTTTTGCCTGGGCATCGCCACGGCCCCTGCGGCTGTTGTGCTGATGGGTGTCGCGGCGGTGCCTGTCTTTGCCGCCATACTCAGCCGCTATGTGACGCAAGAGACCACGTCGGCGGCGACTTGGGCTGCCATCGCGGCTGTTATGGCCGGAATTGGCATCGCCGTATTGGGCGGTGGGCATGGCACAGTTGCGCTCGATTGGCGTTTGATCGCGGGGGCGGGCTTTGGCCTCGGTGTGGCTTTTGCGCTTGCGCTCAACTTCGTCACCCTGCGTGCGCAACCTGATTTGCCGATCCTTCTTGCCATCGGAATCGGTGCGTGGATTGCAGGTATCATTGGCTGGGCGATCACAGGCCCAGCGCAAATGATGCAGGGGGCTGTCTGGGCCATGGCTGTAACCGGACTTGTTGTGTTGCCCGTGTCCTTCTTTATGCTCTCGCTGTCAGCGCGCCATACATTGGCCGCTAATGTCAGTCTGATCATGTTACTTGAAACTGTGCTGGGACCATTCTGGGTCTGGCTTGGTGTGGGTGAAGTGCCGACACAGGCAATGCTCTTGGGGGGAGCTATCGTGGTGAGCAGCCTTGGGCTGTATCTCTGGCATTTGCGGCGGCAGGCGTTGCGTGTGATGCCATAGGCCATCCGCGACAGCATGTGTCGTAAAGTGACAAACCTCCACTCCAAACCGATGCTTGCATAAGACCAAGCCACCAGGGAGGGCCAAGGTCATGGCAGAGGCATCCACACGCAGACGACGCAGCGGCGGACGGGCGGGCAATGCCACACGACGCGGCACGACCATCATCGACCAGATGCCCTGGAACCCGCCAATCAACACTGATCGTCCAATCGAGCCGCTGACCGAAGAGGGCATTCAGGCGATCCATGACGGTGCGATGCGCATTCTTGAAGAGATAGGCGTCGAGTTTCTAAACCCAGAGGCTGTGGAGGTTCTCAAAGGTTCTGGTGGATGCACGGTTGACGGGGAAAACGTCCGCATGGGGCGGGATTTCGTGATGGAGATGGTGGGCAAAGCGCCATCTGAATTCACCATCACACCGCGCAATCCTGAACGCGCCATCACCATCGGTGGCAAGCATTTGAACTTTGGCAACGTCTCCTCGCCGCCCAGCTATTGGGATATGGAGATTGGCAAGAAGGTGACGGGCACGCGTGAGATGTGTGCCAACCTTCTGAAATTGAGCCAGTATTTCAACTGCATCCATTTTGTTGGTGGCTACCCGGTTGAGCCACAAGATATCCATGCCAGCATCCGTCACCTGGATGTGCTTTATGACAAGCTCACCCTCACCGATAAGGTGGCGCATGCCTATTGCCTGGGCAAGGAACGGGTTGAGGACGTGATGGAGATGGTGCGCATCGCAGGCGGGCATTCGGATGAGGAGTTCGAGGCTGGACCGAAGATGTATTCCAACATCAATTCCACCTCACCGCTAAAACATGACTTTCCGATGCTCGATGGCTGGATGCGTCTGGCCCGGCGCAATCAAGGGCTGGTGGTGACACCCTTTACTTTGGCCGGTGCGATGGCACCTGTGACCATGGCAGGTGCTGTAGCACAATCTCTCGCCGAAGGGCTTTGCGCCATCGTCCTTGCACAAATTATCCGCCCCGGGGCCGCCTGTGCGATTGGCACATTCACGTCCAACGTGGATATGAAGTCTGGAGCACCCGCCTTTGGCACACCGGAATACATGCGCGCCACCCAAATGACCGGTCAGATGGCCCGGTTCTACGGGCTGCCCATGCGCGCCAGTGGCGTCTGCGCGGCCAACGTGCCCGATGGACAGGCCATGTGGGAGACCTCCAACAGCCTGTGGTCGGCCGTTCAATCCGGCGCGCATATGGTTTATCACGCCGCAGGCTGGCTAGAGGGCGGGTTGATCGCATCCCCGGAGAAATTCGTGATGGATTGCGAAATCCTGCAACATATTCAGCGATATATGGATCCGATGATCACGGCGACAGGCACGGATGACATCGCCCTCGACGCCATTCGCGAAGTTGGCAATCAGGGCCATTTCTTTGGCATTCAGCACACGCAAGATCGCTACACCACCGCGTTTTATCAGCCATACCTAAGCGATTGGCGCAATTTCGAGGCTTGGGAGGCCGCAGGCGGTATCTGGACAGCACAACGTGCACACCAGACTTTCCAGGACATCATCGGAGGGTTTGAAGCGCCGCCGATAGATGAGGCAATCCGTGAGGAACTGGCAGACTTTGTTGCGCGTCGCAAAGAGGAAGGCGGCGCGCCAACAGACTTCTAGATGAAAGTAAATGGCTGATAATTAGCAACTAAAGCCATTTACATCTTTTTAACACAGCCCTGCGACAGTTTCCCGGAAATAGCCGGAGGTCTTCATGCATGGGCTTATAAATCGAGCCATTGAGATGTTTGTACGCCAGACTTATGGCGGCAAGGACTGGATCGCATTGACCAAAAAACTGGATCTCGGTTTCACCGAGTTCGAGGCGATGCTGACGTACGAGGATATGGTCACCATGCAGGTCTTGGAGGGTCTCTCAGACCATTTAAAAAAGGATCAGACGGACATTCTGGAGGATATCGGCACATTCCTCGTGTCACATCCCAGCGTCGAATCCCTGCGCCGCCTCCTGCGGTTTTCCGGAAGGGATTTCGTTGAATTCCTGCATTCGCTTGAAGATTTGCCCGCACGAGCGCGCTTGGCGCTTGATGATCTGAACCTGCCACAGTTCGAATTGAAAGAGCACAATCTTGATCATTTCTCAGTTGTGGTCTGGGACGAAATGCAAGGGCCCGTGGCGTTTGGGCATGTGCTTTTGGGGCTCTTGCGGGCCCTAGCGGATGATTTTGGTGCGTTGGTTTTGTTAGAGTACAAAGGCGGGCGCGAGGGGACAGAGGTGATTTCTGTCAATCTTTTGCATAATTCCTTCACCGAAGGTCGCCGTTTCGAACTTGCGGTGAACGCGTCATGATCCCTTCGCCAAGCCCCAATGTAACGTCAATGCTGGATGTCCTGTGCCCCATGCATGTGGTCCTCAATGCAACTGGCCACGTGGTGCATACTGGGCCGACCTTGACCAAGATATTTGGAGGTGACCGCCTGAACGGCAAACGGTTTTTGGAGCTTTTTGAACTCAAACGCCCCAAGCTTGGACCAAACATGCAGGACTTGCTCAGCGCCAAGGGCAAACGCCTGCATTTCATGCTGCGGCATCGATCTCGCGCTGAAATGAAGGGTGTGCTTTTACCCTTGCCGGAAAATGGGGCGTTGGGTCCTCCGGGTGGCGCGTTAATCAACCTGTCGTTCGGGATATCTGTCGTTGACGCTGTGCAGGCTTTCAACCTGAGCGACGCGGATTTTGCCATCACGGACCTAACTGTCGAGCTTCTCTATCTGGTCGAAGCCAAATCCGCCGCGATGCAGGCCTCGCGCAAGCTCAACACAAGGCTTCAAGGGGCCAAGATCGCGGCTGAAGAACGTGCTTTTTCAGACACGCTCACGGGGCTGCGCAATCGCCGTGCGTTAGAGCCGGTCGTATCTCGCCTGATCGAAACTGGTGAGGATTTCGCCCTCATGCAGCTCGATCTGGATCATTTCAAAGCGGTCAATGATACAAAAGGCCATGCCGCAGGCGATCACGTCTTGCGCGAAGTGGCGGCAATCCTGCGAGAAGAAACCCGAGATGATGACACAATCGTTCGTGTTGGGGGGGACGAATTTGTCCTGATCTTCGCACCAATTGTAGAAGCTGAGACATTGGCGCGGATCAGCGCTCGCCTGATCAAACGGTTGGAACAGCCCATCGAATTCAACGGTCAAGCGTGCCGTATCTCCGGAAGCATCGGAAGTACCTTGAGTTCTCAATACGAGCGTCCAAGCCTTGAGCGCATGATGGAGGATGCGGATTTGGCGTTGTATCAGGCCAAATCAGAAGGCCGTGGGCGTCAGATCGCTTTTGAAAAGCCATTACAGGCCTCCACGCCACAAAAAGAAGAACCTGCAACCCGCAAACAGATGCGGATTGCGCCGCCGCCCATCCAGTTCCCGCTACCAGATAAAGAGCGCAGCGAACATCTTGTGCCAACAGTCCCGGATCGCTATCGCTAGGGCAGCGTTTAGCGGATAAGGGTACAGGCTGCATGACCAAGGTTTTCATCACCGGAACCGCCGGGTTCATCGGGTATCACTTGGCACAGCTCTTGCTGGATGAAGGCATGCAAGTGCATGGGTTTGATGGGATGACGGACTATTATGACGTCTCTCTCAAACAGCGTCGCCATCAAATGTTGATGCAAAATCAGGGGTTTGTGGCCACTGAGGCGATGCTTGAGGATCAGGCTGCCGTGGACGCGGCGATTGATGCCTGCGCGCCTGACATCATCGTGCATCTCGCCGCCCAGGCCGGTGTGCGCTACAGCCTGGAAAACCCGCGCGCCTACATCGACGCCAATGTCGTGGGCACGTTCAACGTGATGGAGGCTGCGCGCCGCCACGAGGTGAAACACCTTCTGATGGCCTCAACGTCGTCGGCCTATGGAGCGGAAACCGACATGCCCTATCGCGAAACGCAAAAGGCTGACACCCAGATGACAATCTACGCGGCCACCAAGAAGGCCTGCGAATCCATGGGCCATGCCTACGCCCATCTGTGGAACCTGCCGACGACCATGTTCCGTTTTTTCACGGTTTATGGCCCATGGGGGCGGCCGGATATGGCCTATTTCAAGTTTGTCGATGCGATCCTGAAGGGGCGCCCGATCGACATTTACAACCACGGCGACATGCATCGCGACTTCACTTACGTGACCGATCTTGTCCGAGGCATCCGGCTTTTGATGGATGCCGTGCCAGAACGCCCGGATAGCCCCGAGGACATTTCTGAAGGCGATAGCCTGTCGCCCGTTGCGCCCTATCGTATCGTCAATATTGGAAATTCTCAAACCGTGAAGCTTTTGGATTTTGTGGATGCCATCGAGGAGGCGCTGGGCATGCCTGCCAAGCGCAACATGATGGAGATGCAAAAGGGGGATGTTCCAGCCACATGGGCGGACGCATCTCTGTTGCAGTCTTTGACAGGTTACTGTCCCGAGACGGACGTGCGAGACGGGATTGCGAAGTTTGTCGCCTGGTATCGCGAATACTACGACAAGTAACACGCTCCTGCGTGTCTTCCGTGCCGCGCATGGCAGAGTTCCGAATTTGACAATGGTCAAGCGCCTCAGTTGCGGCTAACAGGGCCCTCCCGCAGCTTTCCATCTACAGAGCAGGACAGTCTTTGAAACGCAGTTTGCTGGCTGACTGGGCCAAACGGATCGATTTGTCCGACCTTAACCTGATGCCACAGGAACGGCTGAGTGCATCACGCATCCGCATTGAGCTTTTGTCGGGCCTGACAGTCGCCCTTGCTCTGGTGCCTGAAGCGGTCGCATTTGCGTTTGTCGCCGGAGTGCACCCGCTTGTTGGGCTTTATGCGGCGTTCATCGTCGGCTTGATCACCGCGCTCATAGGCGGTCGTCCGGGGATGATCAGCGGCGCTACTGGCGCGCTGGCTGTGGTCATGGTGGCACTCGTGGCACAGCATGGCGTGGAATACCTCTTTGCCACAGTTGTGCTGATGGGGCTATTGCAAATCGCGGCAGGCGCGTTGCGTTGGGGCAAATTCATTCGGCTTGTCCCGCACCCCGTGATGCTGGGCTTTGTGAACGGGCTGGCAATAGTTATCTTCCTGGCGCAGCTGGGTCAGTTCAAGGTTCCCGGCACGATGGTCAACACTGGTCACGGGATGAGCGGCGGCGAATGGCTGTCGGGCTTGGAGCTTTGGACGATGCTTGCGCTTGTGGCTCTCACCATGGCGGTGATTTGGCTCATGCCAAGGGTCACCAAGCTCGTGCCCGCACCGCTTGCCGCTATCGCGCTTGTGGCAGGGATCGTTGTGGTCTTTGGTCTCGACGTTCCGCGTGTTGGGGATCTGGCATCCATTCAGGGCGGATTACCAAGCTTTCACATTCCCACAGTGCCCTTCTCGTGGGGCACCTTTGAAATCATTTTGCCCTACGCTGTGATCCTCGCGGCGATTGGCCTTATCGAAAGCCTGCTGACCCTGAACCTTGTGGGCGAAATGACGGGCCAGCGTGGCGGCGCAAGCCAGGAATGCATCGCACAAGGCGTGGCCAACACGGCCACTGGCTTCTTTGGCGGCATGGGCGGATGTGCGATGATTGGTCAGTCCATGATCAACGTGAAATCCGGCGGACGCACACGTGTTGCAGGCATCGCGGCCGCACTGTTCCTGCTCGCCTTCATCCTCTTTGCCTCTTCCTTGATCGAACAGATCCCGCTCGCTGCATTGGTGGGTGTGATGTTCATGGTGGTGATCGGGACCTTTGCGTGGAACTCACTGCGTATCTTGCGCAAGATGCCCCTCACAGACGCGGTGGTGATCGTCCTGGTGACGGTCGTGACGGTCAAGTATGACCTCGCGATTGCCGTTGTCGTGGGTGTCATCGTCTCGGCGCTGGCCTATGCGTGGAACAATGCCAGGCGCATTCATGCCATCACCGAGACCACACCTGAGGGCGCCAAAGTCTACCGTGTGCAGGGGCCGTTGTTTTTCGGCTCGGCTGCGGGGTTCTCTGAACTCTTCGACCCCAAATCCGATCCGGACAAGGTCGTGGTGGACTTCGCCGAAAGCCGGGTGGTCGATCATTCGGCCCTGCAGGCGATCGAAGCCATTGCCATCAAATACGAAACCGCCGGAAAACGCATTCAACTGCGTCATCTGACCCGCGATTGTCATCGTCTTTTGAACAAGGCCGGACACCTCGTCGTCGATAGTGACGATGATCCCGACTATGGCTTGGCCGTGGATTATGATGTGAAAACCGGAATTCTGGGGGCAGGGCACTAAACCCTGCCGTCCTATTCTCCCGGACGGCTGAGCGAAAAGATATCGCGCACAACTGTATAATCCTTGTAGCCCATGCGCGCTAAAGGATTGTAGCTTAGCACGTCAAAGACCCCGTCTTTCAGGCAATCATCGCGCAGATGCACACCGGTGACTTCGCCAAAGACGGTGAAATTCGCCTCGCCCGGAAGCTGCACGATCTGTGTCAGTTTGCATTCCAGTGCGGCCGGCGTACCCAAAACGCGAGAGCAGGCAATTGTCTCGCACGCCACGCGCTCAATCCCGGCATCGTCAAACTCATCCACGGTTTTGTCCCAAGCCCCAGAAGTCCGGTTCATCGCGTCCTTCATGTCGTGGGCCACGATGTTGACGCAAAACACGCCGGTGTCTCGGATATTGGCCACGCTGTCCTTGGTGTCGCCGCGGTCCGGCTTGGCCGAGGTTGAGGCAAACATCACCTGCGGCGGCACATAAGCCACTGCGTTAAAAAACGAATAAGGTGCCAGATTTTCGGATCCATCTGATCCACGGGTGGAAATCCAGCCAATGGGGCGCGGCGACACAACGGCGTTGAACGGATTGTGCGGCAGGCCGTGACCGACTTCGGGGCGATAGAACATGGAACACCTCAGGATTTTTGCCGCTTGGGCAATCAGTTGAATATGGAAAGACACCTAACCCCATGCTAGGCCGCGATCTACTGGTTTTTGGAAGGCTCTGCGGTGTACGATCTGACGCAGGAAACAAAAGACGACTGGTGGGAAGTCGAAGCGCTTTATGACCTGTGCTTTGCGCCGGGGCGCGAGGCGTTGTCGTCTTATCGTTTGCGCGAAGGCGTGGCGGCGGTGCAGGAGTTGTGTCTTGTGGCGCGCGATGCCGATGGCATTCTGGCCGGAGCCATTCGTGTCTGGCCTGTCACCATAGGTGAGGCAAACGCCATTCTGGTGGGCCCCATCGCGGTTCACCCCACGCGCCAAGGAGAAGGTTTGGGCGGGTATCTGATCCGGGAGGTTCTTGAAAAGGCGCGGGCGACCGGCTGGGCGCGGGCCATGCTTGTGGGCGACGCGCCGTATTACGGACGGTTCGGATTTGACCGCCTAGAGGGCGTGGAAATGCCGCCACCCACCAACCCTGAACGCGTTTTGGGTGCGGCACTGGTTCCGGATGCGTGGTCAGAGGTCAGAGGCCAAGTCACCCGCAGCGCTTGAAAATACGCCACAAAAGCCCGATCTTGACTGTATGAAGCCTACATATCCGATTGATGTTTTGCCCCCGAAACCTCCGAAGCAGGAGGTCGACGCGCGGTTGTTCGAGCTGGCGCAGCGCCACGCTCGTGCCGGAAATGTCGGCATTCAGATCCTGAACACCATCGGTGGGCAGGCCGAGGGCCTTCTGGCGCGTTTGCCGGAACCAGTGCGTGCGAAACTGGGCGAAACCACCGAATCCGCCCTGCGTGTCTCCATGAAGGCCGCACACAGATCGCGCGATGTCGTCTCTGAAACGCCCGGCTGGTGGAGCCGCGCCCTGAGCACCGCCATGGGCGCCGCTGGTGGCATGGGGGGATTACCGACGGCTCTCGCCGAGCTTCCAGTGACCACCACCGTACTTTTGCGCGCCATTCAGGACGTCGCCGTTGAGCACGGTTTCGATCCGTCCGAGCCGGGCGTGCAATACGATTGCATTCAGATCTTCGCGGCCGCTGGGCCGCTAGATCATGATGACGGCACCGATCTGGCCTTCCTCAGCACCCGTGTGGCTGTCACCGGCACCGCCGTGCAGGCCCTGATTGCGCGTGTCGCCCCGCGATTGGCCACCGTTCTGGGTCAGAAGCTCGCAGCACAAACTGTGCCTGTTCTGGGGGCCGCCGCCGGAGCCGCCACGAACTATGCCTATATGAGCTACTACCAACAAATGGCGCATGTGCATTTTGGCCTGCGAAGGTTGGCCATCGAGGCGGATGTCGCCCATGAAAACCTTGTCGAAGACTTTCGTAGGCTTGTGGAAGCGCCACCCGTAAAACGTGCGTGAACGGTAACGTTCTTAGAGTTTTTCCTTAAGATACTCCATCACCGCGGGTCTTACCGACATCACGCCTGTTTGCCGAGCCTCCTCAATTACCGCCTTGAGCTCTCTAAGGTTTGTGCGCCTCAGCACGGATTTAACTGGCCCGATTGAAGCAGGCCGCATGGAGAGCACACGCAGTCCGATTGCCGCGAAACAAGCGGCTTCGACGGGCCGCCCGGCGTCTTCTCCACAGAAGGAAAGCGGTGTCTTATGTGCTTCGCAGCGCGCCACGATCTGTTCCAGAAAGGTCAGAAAGCTGACGTTGAGCGTGTCATAGCGGCGACGCACCAACTCATTCTCACGGTCTGCCGCAAAGAAGAACTGTTTGAGGTCATTGCCGCCAATCGACAGAAAATCTACCTCATCGTAAAAGCTGTCCGGTGCAAAGGCGAGTGAGGGCGTTTCTAGCATCGCCCCGACTTCAATCCGCTCAGGTAAAGGGTGGCCAAGAATGCGCTCACGCTCCAACGCCTTATCCATTTCGGCCCGCGCCAACGTGAACTCTTCGCGTTGCGCTACAAAAGGGAACATGACCGTCAGAGGACGACCTGCGGCTGCGCGCACAAAGGCCTGAAGTTGCATGCGCATCACGCCCGGTTTGTCGATGCCTACCCGCACTGCGCGCCATCCCAGGGCCGGGTTCGGCTCATCCACGGCGCGCATGTAGGGCAAAACCTTATCTGATCCGATATCGAGCGTGCGAAAACAAACACGCTTGTCTTTGGCCGCTTCGATCACCCGTGCGTAGATATTGCTCAGCTCGGCTCGTTTGGGCATCTGCGAGCGCACCAGGAACTGAAGCTCAGTTCGAAATAGGCCCACACCCTCGGCACCAGAACTTTCCAGGCTGGGCAGGTCAGCCATCAGCCCCGCGTTCATCATCAGCGTCATGCGCTGACCACAAAGCGTTTCAGCGGGTTTGTCGCGGATAGAGGCATAGCGTTCCTGTGCCTGCGCCTGCATCGCCATCTTGTCGCGAAAGGCGCTGATCACGCTGTCATCGGGGCGCAGATGCACAACGCCCTGATCGCCGTCCACCAGGATGAAATCCCCGTTCAGCGCCTCTGTGGTGATCCGTTCGGCATGAATGACAAGTGGAATGGCCAGCGCACGGGCCACGATGGCTGCGTGAGAGCCAACAGATCCTTCTTCCAGCACGATGCCTTTCAACGAGCGACCATAGTCGAGCAATTCTGCCGGCCCGATATTGCGCGCAATGAGGATCGGATTGTCGGGCATTTCTGCCCCGGTGACGGATCCCTGGCCGGTCAGAATGCGCAGCAAACGGTTGCTCAGGTCATCCAGGTCATTCAGCCGCTCGCGTAGATACGCATCCGTGACCTGGGACATGCGTGCGCGGGCGGCAGACTGTTCTTTCTCCACTGCCGCTTCCGCCGACAGGCCGCGCGCGATATCCTCCTCCATGCGCTTCATCCAGCCTTTGGAATTGGCAAACATTCGGTAGGCTTCCAGCACCTGAAGTTGTTCCTTGTCGCCGCTCGCCGCCGTAGAGAGCATGCGATCCACGCCTACGCGCAGGGTCTCAACAGCTTCGCTGAGGCGTTCCATCTCGCGGTCAGGATCATCGGCAAACGGATTGGTGACAACAACACGCGGTTCATGCAGCCAGACGTTCCCCTGCGCGGCCCCTTCCTGCGCTGTGCCGCCCCGAAAAAGCACGGGCTGCTGGTGGCGTGCGGACATTGCCGCTCCTTCGCCCACGAAGGCGCCCAGCTCTGCCATCTCGGCGATGACCATCGCCACAACCTCAACGGCATAAACCTCTTCATCTGAGAAAACCCTGGCTTCCTTGGATTGCACCACCAAAACGCCGAGCTTTTCGCCCAGCCTCTGCACTGGCACCCCAAGAAAAGAGCTGTAAGCCTCTTCACCGGTTTCCGGCATGTAGCGGAAACCCTTGGTCGCGGGCGCATCATCGGTATTCATCAGCTTGCCTGAAAGCGCCACGCGCCCCACCAGACCTTCACCCATCTTCATGCGCGTCTGGTGAACGGCATCCGGATTCAAACCTTCAGTGGCGCAAAGCTCCAGCGTGTCTTCATCGCGAAACAGATAGATCGAGCACACCTCAGTGCGCATCTCTTCGGCAATGAGCTGCGTGATGCGATCCAGTCGCGCCTGACCTGCCGCATCCTCGGACATAACCCCGCGCAGCCGTCCCAACATCTGTCGGGTATCAGTTTGAAAATTCGACGCCATGGCCTGTCCCAATCCGCCCTGCCGCGAGTCAGCATGGCTTCACCGTGCACCATGCAGGGGATCAGGCCGCCTTGTCCAACCCAAAGGCGTCATGCAACGCCTGAACGGCAAGTTCCATGTATTTACGGTCGATCAGAACTGAAATTTTAATCTCCGAGGTGGCGATCACCTTGATGTTGATGCCCTCATCACGCAACGTCTCAAACATCTTGGCGGCAACGCCGGACTGACTGCGCATCCCGATACCAACGGCCGAGACCTTGGCGACATCGGTATCAGCGACCAGGGCGTGATAGTTGATCTCACCGCTGTCCTTGGCGGCCTCAATGGCCTTTTCCGCGCGCGCCACCTGATCCGTGGGGCACGAAAAGGTCATGTCGGTGCGCCCTTCTTCAGAGATGTTCTGAATGATCATATCAACATTCACACCGGCCTCAGACAGCGGGCTGAAGATGGCCGCCGCGATCCCCGGGCGGTCGGCCACTGAGATCAAGGTCATCTTTGCTTCATCGCGGGAATAGGCGATCCCGTTGACCACATTGGATTCCATGATGTCCTCCTCGGCGCACACCAGCGTGCCCGCATTGTCCGATTGTTCCTCAAAGCTCGACAGCACACGCAGGCGCACATTGTAGCGCATCGCAAGCTCAACCGAGCGCGTCTGAAGCACCTTGGCCCCAAGACTGGCCAGTTCCAGCATCTCCTCAAAGGCGATCTTGTCCAATTTGCGCGCCTTGTCGGTGATCCGTGGATCGGTGGTGTAAACCCCATCGACATCGGTGTAGATGTCACACCGTTCCGCCTCAAATGCTGCCGCAAAGGCCACCGCCGTTGTGTCTGATCCGCCCCGGCCCAGCGTGGTAATCCGGCCTTCTGGGCTGATCCCCTGAAAACCCGCAACCACGGCTACTCTCATGCCTTCGGCGAATTTGGCATTGATATTGTCGGTGGGGATTTCTTCGATCCGTGCCGCCGAATGCGCCGAGGTCGTCAGAAGCGGCACTTGCCATCCCTGCCAACTGCGGGCCGGGACATCCATTTCCTGCAACGTCAAAGCCATCAAACCCGCGGTGACATTTTCGCCTGATGATACCACCGCATCATACTCGCGCGCGTCATACATCGGCGAGGTCTCATTGACCCACCCCACCAACTCATTCGTACGCCCGGCCATGGCCGACACGATGACAATCACATCATAGCCCTTGGCCACCTCGACGCCCACGCGTTTCGCGGCGCGGCGGATGCGGTCGATATTGGCAACAGATGTGCCGCCGAATTTCATCACGAGCAGAGGCATGGCCTATGTCCTTGGGTCACGTCGCAGGCGGTTTACGGTGCAACCCGCAGAAGGGCAAGGTTTAGGTGGTCGCTGGGACCAAATCCTTTCTGAAAGGATTTGGCAAAAGTCTTTTAAAGACTTTTGTGCGGCTAGAATGGATGGTTACGCCCGTCCCAGTTCTCAAAGCAGCCTGTGGAGTTCAGGTTCAGCGCCGCAAATCGTTCCATCAGACCCGCGACCGACTCCTCGACCGAAATATCGGCCGCATCACTGCCCATATCCGTGCGGACCCATCCAGGGTGATAAATACCCACTGCAATTCCCAGAGGCTTCAAATCCACCGCCAGATTGCGCCCAAGATTTAGCGCTGCCGCCTTGGAGGCGCGATAGATGTAGCTGCCGCCTGGTGCGCGGGTGTCGCTCGCCATTGTGCTGGACAGGATCGCGATCTTGGCTGACTTTGCCGCCTGCAGATTGGGCATCAGAGCCTGAATGCCAAGAAACACACCGGTCACATTGGCGGCAAAACTATCGGCCCACATCTGAGGTGGAAACCCATCGCTTAGCATTTGACCTTTGTCGAGATAAACGCCAGCATTGCATACCAAAAGATCAATCGCCGCTCCATCCAATGACTGGGCCAAAGCGGCATGGCTATTGGGGTCTGTTACATCCAACTCTGCTTCAAGTCCCGGTTGCCGGGACGTGCCGGTGACCTGCGCGCCGTTTGTTTTAAATGCGTCTGCCAAAGCCGCGCCGATTCCTCGATTGGCTCCTGTGATCAATACATGCATGGCTGCCCCTCCATCGGTGATGCAGAGTACGAAGCCGTTGCACGCGCGGCAAGCGCGTTAATTTGTCTTGCGATTGGGGATGAAGGGCAGGGGGCTGACCGGTACCCCGTCTTCTATGAGCTTGCGCGCCTCTTCGGGTTTGGCCTCGCCATGGATCGCCCGGTTCGGCGCCAATCCGTCATGAATATCCCGCGCTTGAGACGCAAAATTCATGCCGACATATTCGGAGTTTTCTTCCACCTGCTTTTTCAACGCAGCCAGCGCCTGTTCCATTTCGGTCGTCGGCGTTGTGAGCGCGGGTGACTTTGTCCCCTCGGTCGGGGCAGCAGCCACGCTACGGCTGGCGCGCACGGTGGGGGCCATGATCGCCTTCTCCACCGCCTCAGATCCGCAGATGCTACAGGTCACCATTCCGGCGCGTTCGAGCTTGTCAAACGCGTCTGAGGATTGGAACCAGCTTTCAAAGCGATGGTCCTGGTCACATTTCAATGTGAACTTGATCACGAGGATGCGCTCCAGTTGCCCTTGTATCCCTACACCTAATCACGCCAACGACTGGTGCAAGAATTTTCGACAAATCTCAGGGCTTATGCAACAAAACGTTTTGCGTCAAATTTACGCAACAGGTGCGCAAGCTCTGGTTCCTCCACACGCTTGGACGCAGCTTTGGGGCTCATCCACTGACGTTTGCGCTTGTCATGTTCCGGGTAGTTTTTCGACAGAGATTTCACCTTTACCGGATACACCATCACAGCACAGGGCAGTTGCTCGTCCGCGCTAATACCTTTGACATAGGAATAGAGTGCAAGACACCCGCCTGACACCTTGCCTTTGACGCCGGCTTCTTCCCAGGCTTCGGTCAAGGCGCAATCAGCAGGTGTCTTGCCGTCCATGGGCCAGCCTTTGGGAATGATCCAGCGCCCTGTTCCCCGCGAGGTGATCATCAGCACTTCTGTTTTGTCGTCTTTGACACGATAACACAGCGCCGCAAATTGCGTACGCATGGCACGTTTGTCAGTGATTTCAACGGATAAAGGTAATTGTTTCATCTTTGCTTGGGTCACCGGGTTCTTCCCGACTTTTCTGCCACCGCCCTCAAAATGTATATGCGCAAACTAGAGCTAAATTCCATAAATATCTATATTTTTCGCTGTTTTTTGAAAATTTCAGGCAATATGTTGTAGTCGGGACTCTCTGTTCTTCGACATATGGGTGCGCCGCATGGGCTTGCCAATGCCATGGGGCTGAGAAATACTCGCCCCAATGATCGTGTTTTTTCGCCTTTTCCTAAGGATTTTCGCTGTTTTAACAGGGCTTGTAGCCATGCCTGTGCACGCGCAAGTGACGGTCTTCGCCGCTGCCTCGCTGCAAGGCGCACTGGAAGATGTGGCCGAGGCGTCTGATGTGGACATCGTGATCTCTTATGGCGGATCGGGGCTCTTGGCGCGGCAGGTGGCGCAGGGCGCTCCGGCTGATCTGGTGTTGCTGGCCAACGCGGCTTGGATGACCTGGCTGGACGGACAAGGCGCGGTGAAAGCCGGGTCGCAGCAGGTGTTTCTGAGCAATCAGTTGGTCGTGGTTGGTCCTGCGGGTGCAGACCGCTTGCGTGATCCAGATGCAGATGCGCTGCTGCGCCGACTAGATGGCGGTCGCTTGGCTCTTGGGCAAACACAAGCTGTTCCAGCGGGCATCTATGCCCGTGAATGGATGGAAACCGCGGGGCTTTGGTCGGTCCTGCGCCCGCATCTTGCCGAAACCGAAAACGTTCGCGCAGCACTGGCCCTCGTGGCACGAGGTGAAGCGCCTTTGGGCGTGGTCTACCTCAGCGATGCAAGGGCCGAGCCGGGCGTTGATGTGGTCCATATCGTCAATCCAGAGTACCACGCGCCGATTGCCTACCCCGCAGCTATCGTTGCGGGACGGGATCGCCCGGATGCGCAAGAGTTTCACAAATTTTTGACCACCAAAACGGCGCAAGATATCTTCGCTGCCCACGGCTTTGCCCGCCCCGAAGGTCTCAGATGAACCTTACAGGTGCAGAATGGGCCGCTCTTGGCCTGTCGCTCAAAGTGTCCTTCTGGGCCGTTCTGATCAGTCTGCCCTTCGCCATTGCCATGGCCTGGCTTTTGGCGCGACGCGACTTTCCGGGTAAATCACTGCTCAGCGCGCTGGTGCATTTGCCTTTGGTCCTGCCGCCAGTGGTCACCGGATATCTGCTCTTGCTCACATTTGGCAAAACCGGCGCTGTGGGGGCCTGGCTCAATGAGATCGGCATTGTCCTGGCCTTTCGTTGGACCGGGGCGGCATTGGCCGCAGCGATCATGGGCTTCCCGCTTATGGTACGTGCCATTCGCTTGGCGATTGAGTCCGTGGATCCCAAGCTAGAGGAGGCGGCAGAGACTCTTGGAGCCGGTCGCGTGGCGCGGTTCACGCGTATCACGTTGCCCCTCATCGCGCCGGGCATTCTGGCCGGGGTGGTGCTGGGATTTGCCAAAGCCATGGGCGAATTCGGTGCAACCATCACCTTTGTCGCCAACATTCCGGGCGAGACCCAGACATTGCCGTCCGCCATCTATGCATTCCTGCAGGTGCCGGGGGGTGAAACAGGGGCAATACGGCTGACGCTTCTGGCCATTCTGGTGGCTGTGGGGGCGGTGCTGGTCTCTGAATGGCTGGCGCACCGCGTGTCGCGGGGGATCGGTCGGACATGAGTTTGCAAGTTGATATCCGCCACGCTTTCGAAGGGTTCACACTGGAGGTGACTTGCCGCGCAGGTTCGGGCGTCACAGCCGTGTTTGGCCCCTCCGGCGCAGGTAAGTCCACGCTGGTAAATGCCATTGCCGGGTTGTTCAAGCCGGATGTGGGGCGGATCACGCTTGGGGACGAGGTGCTCTTTGACCAGGCGCAGGCCGTGCATATCGCGCCTGCCAAACGGCGAATTGGCTATGTGTTTCAGGACGGGCGTCTCTTTCCACATATGAGTGTGCGCGAAAACATTCGCTTTGGTGCACGCTATGCGCCGGGTGGTCTTGACCAAAAAGAAGAAAACCGTCTTGTCGAACTGCTTGGGCTCAACGCAATACTGGATCGCCGTCCTGGCACCTTGTCCGGAGGAGAAAAACAACGCGTGGCGTTGGCGCGCGCCTGGCTCTCAAAGCCGCGGCTCCTTTTGATGGATGAGCCGCTGGCCGCTCTGGACGAGCCGCGCAAAGATGAGATTTTCCCTTATCTCGAGCGCCTGCGGGATGTGGCACAGGTGCCGATCATCTATGTCAGCCACAACCTTGCAGAAGTGGCGCGGCTCGCAGACGATCTGATTGTTATGCAATCTGGACAAGTGGCCCTGTCCGGTACTGCCGAAACCGTGCTGAGCGACCCCAAGGCCTTGCCTATGCTGGGCGTACGCGAGGCGGGTGCGATCCTTCCGGCTGAGGTGATCGGCCATGAAGCCGATGGTCTCAGCCGTCTTGCTTTGTCGGGGGGTGAGATTATCTTGCCCGGTGTCACTGCGGCACCCGGCACCACCATTCGGTTACGCGTTCTGGCGCAGGATGTGCTTTTGTCGCGCAAACCTCCAAAGGGGCTTTCGTCTCACAACGTGCTGCCCGTCACGGTCGAAACCTTGCATCGCGGGGCTGGTCCCGGCGTTGCTGTGCGTTTGCGGGCCGGAGAGGACGTACTCTTGGCGCGCATCACCGCCCGCGCTGCTAAGGAAATGGCTTTGGTGCCAGGCACACAATGTCACGCTATTCTCAATGCCACGGCTGTGCCGCGAGGCAGCATTGGCAGCGGTGCAATGCCGAGCGAAACAAGAGCACTTGACAAAACTTAGTGTTTTAGTCAGAAATAAGCCGAGCCAGCCACAAAAGGTCAGCCATCACCTCAATCGCAACATCTGGAGCGAGAAGATGACTGTTTCGACTGACTTGAGGGACCGCATAATTCCGCACCCCGTCCCGCCGCACACGCCCGCACCCGGCCCACGCCGCGAAACACTTTTGCACGCAGCGCTTTCAAGTGGCTTGTGTCTTGATGTGATGATCGAGCGTATGCTCGACCGCAATGAGGGGAGGCTCTGATGCTACATCCTCCCAGAACAGAGTTTGCCCCGCCTCAGCCCGCACATTCCGAACCTGATGTTCTACACGATGCGCGCGACCTGACCCAAGGTGGGCCGACTGCGCAAATCACGCTGGATGACAAGGTCTATACCCTGCGCATCACCCGCGCAGGCAAGCTGATCCTGACCAAGTAATCTCTTCCCAAAAACCTCAGAAAGACCAAACACTTGATGTCCCTTGTCCAAAACCGGAGCCTGCTCTGCATAAGCCTCGCGACCGCAATTCTCGTTGGCGCGGCCTTTGCTGATGAAACGCCGAGCCACTATGCGGCGGAACCATCAGAAACATTGGAGCAAGCGGTGAAAAATTTTGTCACCTACAATGCCTTGGTCGAAGAGGTGCTGGCGCGTGACCCACTAACGGCAGAAGACATGGAAAAGGTGCATGAGCTGACCTACACTTTGGAAGAGGCGCTCGCGCGCATAAATGCCGAATTTGCCGACCTTCCGGACACCTTGGAAGTACTGCACAAGGCCTCCGAAGGTGACGACCCAACGGTCATGCGAGACGCAGCCGTTGTGTATCTGTCCACAGCAAATGCCTTCCAAGGCACGCAGGAGCGCTAAACACAAACGTTTTTGTCAGGTTTTTCTGGCAAGTTGCGCCGCAATGTGGCAGCCATGGCCACTGGAAGGGTTAAAACCACCCAGAGGCGCAATTGATGTCCGAAAAAACGCTGCACCGCCTGGCCTGGCTTGTGGTCGCGATCTGCATCGCGCCTATCCTGGCGGCCGCGCTTTCGGCACTGACAGGCGACCTCAGCGTCTGGCGAGAGGTCCTGGCCCCGGTGCTGCCACGTTATGCAGTGACCACCCTTTTCCTCGTCGTGACCGTGGGTCTCTCCACAGCCATTATTGGATCGGTAACAGCCTGGCTTGTCACGGTTTACCGCTTTCCCGGTCAGCGTTGGCTAGAGATCGCGCTGGCTCTGCCTCTGGCCTTCCCGGCTTATGTCATGGCCTATGCCTACACGCATATGCTGGACCACCCCGGCCCAGTGCAGACGCTCCTGCGCGACCTGACGGGGTGGGGCCCGCGCGACTATTGGTTCCCTGAAATCCGAAGCCTTGGGGGCGCGGCGGTAATGCTGACCATCGTGCTCTACCCGTATGTTTACCTTTTGGCGCGTGCTTCGTTTCGCCAGCAATCCTCAAACGCCTTTCTGGTCGCGCGCACACTGGGCCGTTCACCTATCCGCGCCTTTTACCGCGTGGCCCTACCCATGGCGCGCCCGGCGATTGCGGGCGGCGCATTACTCGCGGTGATGGAAACCATCGCCGATTACGGCACCGTGGCATTTTTCAACGTCCAGACCTTTGCCACCGGCATCTACCAGGCATGGTTCAGCCTCGGCAATCGCGCGGCAGCAGCACAGCTCGCCCTTTGCCTGCTCTGCTTCGCGCTTCTCATCGCTGGGCTGGAGCGCGCCCAACGCGGCAAAGCCCAAACCGCGGGGCGCGGGGCGCGGTTCGAGACAATGGAGAAACCGCGTCTTACCGGTGCGCCGGGCTGGATCGCCTTTGCCATCTGCCTGCTGCCCGTTCTTCTCGGCTTTATCATCCCAGTCATTATGCTGGGCAGTATGGCCATCGGCTCAGGCCAGAACCTGTTTTCCAGCCGCTACCTGGATTTCATGCAAAACTCGCTTCTGGTGGCCAGCGTTGCGGCAGTGCTGACCGTAGCCGGGGCCATCCTCGTCGGCTTCCGCGCCCGCACAAGGCCGACACGTGGATCCAAACTTATCGTCATCGGGGCAGGGCTGGGTTACGCCGTGCCCGGTGGCGTGATTGCCGTTGGCCTGATGGTGCCCATGGCCGGTCTGGATAATGTCATCGACCGTTTCATGGAAAGCAATTTCGGCATCGACACCGGCTTGCTGATCACCGGATCGATCTGGCTCATGGTGCTGGCCTACATGGTCCGCTTCATGGCTGCAGCTCTGAACGCCTATGACAGCGGCATGGCCACGGTGCCAGGGCACTTCGATGCCATTGCGCTGTCATTGGGACAATCTGCGCCCAAACTCTTGTGGCGCGTGCATCTCCCCGTGGCGCGCAGTTCAGTGCTCACAGCGCTTCTCATCGTTTTCGTAGATGTGATGAAGGAATTACCCGCCACACTCATACTGCATCCGTTCAATTTCCAGACTTTGGCCGTCCAGGCCCACCGCCTTGCGTCAGATGAACGCCTGTCCCAAGCCGCCGTGCCGTCCCTCGTTCTGGTGGCGTTTGGCCTGTTGCCCGTGATGATCCTCTGCCGCTCCATCGGCCGCGAAGAACCGGGGCGCAAAGCCGCCAAACTCGGCGCGGCAGTGAAGGCGGGTTAGGGGCTTGCACCTGATGCTGTGCTTACGTACCGACTTAACTTTGGACTTTCGGAAAAGTGGAGTAACAACAAAGTCATTGCGACTTTAGGGGGTGCCATGCTCACGAAACTGTCAACAATTTTTCTGGGATTGGTGATTGGTTTTATACCAAAAGAGGGTTCTGCAGAAATCGTTTTCCAAAGTACGAAAAAGAAGGTTGTTGTCCTTTTGGACGAAACACTATCGACAGCTGGAAAAGAGGGCCTTCGAAAAATTCGTAAGCAAACATACTTCAGTGCCTTTGTGGTTAATCAAACCGAAGATGTATACGGATGGGCTGGTGGGGAGCACAGACTAGAACGGGCGGTGCATTGGGCGGCCAAGATTTGTAAATACCGGTCGGAAAACCCTTCTGAGTGTAAACTGCATGCAGTTGTCGTGCCAAAAGATCATATTTCCGGCGACGGCCGCAGAACTTTGAACCAGTCTGCGAACAAAGAGTTTCGCAAATATCTCAAGCTTCAGGAACAAGGTACTTACGGAGCGTTTGCCGCCAACAATTATGCAAGTTTTGGGTACGCATGGCGCTTCAAGACTGAAGTTGCCGCAAGAGAAGGCGCTTTGCGGGAATGCAGATTGAATACGAAGAATCAATTGGCAAACTTAACCTCTTGGGAACGCGAGAACACGACATCAAAGGCCGATCTTGTCTGTAACGTCATTCACGTCTCAAGAAATTAAACGCAGTCAAAGGGTTAGTGGAATCTATGCTGCGATTAAGCAGGGGTAGTGGCCATCTGACCAAGAGGCCCGGCTTTGCAAAAACTACAGCACCGTTCGCAAAACATACCACCGCCCCAAAAAACCGGCCACACCCCTCGGGTGCAGCCGGTTCCAATTCTCTCCCGCCAAACTTACGTCTGCAGATAGCTCTCCAGGCTATCATCCAGCGCGTCTTTCCAAGGCGTATGGTGTGCCGGGGCCTTCTTGCCGGTCATGGGCGAGGTATAGCCGTGGTTGCGGAACTCCATGATGCCTTTCTTCTTGTGTTTCTTCCACTCAAAGAAGGCTTGATTGGCCGCGTCGACATCAAAGCTCGGGTAATCCGTCTCGGCAATCAGCTCGCGCACGTAATCGCCCTGATACCGGATGCAGGCGTAGTCATCCTCCAAAGCATCTTCCGCAGCCTCACGCGCCACCGGATCGGCCTCCATCGCCGCCTGATCGGGCAGATCGATCTTGCCCATGATCTGATCCCGCACCCACCAGGCCTGGGCATCAAACATGTTGAACGTGTACCATTGGTCCTGCATGCCCAGGTAGAACATCTTTGGGTTCTTGTTCCACACCACACCTTTGTACAGGTCCGCCGTCGCCAGACGGTTGGCTGTCTTGAGCCGCAGATCATCGGGCAGGAAGGGGAAATGATGCTTGTACCCGGTGCAAAGGATGATCGCATCAACCTCTTTGCTCGAGCCATCCTTGAAATGCGCCGTCTTGCCCTCGACCTTCACAAGCGCGGGCACCTCCTCCCAGTTGTCGGGCCAGTCGTAGCCCATGGGCGCCGTGCGATGGGCCACCGTCACCGACTTGCAGCCGTACTTCCAGCATTGTGATCCGATGTCCTCGGCCGAATAAGACGTGCCGAGGATCAGGATGTCCTTGTCCGTGAATTCACGTGCATCGCGGAAATCATGGGCATGCAACACACGGCCATTGAAGCTCTCAAACCCTGGGTAGTAGGGCACATTGGGCGACGAGAAATGCCCACTGGCCACCACCACATGATCAAACTCTTCGACTGTCTCAGAATCGTTCACAGAATCCCGCGCTGTCACCGTGAACTTGCCCGAGCCCTCATCATAGCGCACATCGCGAATGGTGTTGTTGAACCGGATCCAGTCGCGCACGCCGGCCTTTTTCACCCGGCCTTCGATATAGTCAAAGAGCACAGCACGCGGCGGGTAGCTTGCGATCTCTTTGCCGAAATGCTTATCAAAAGTATAGTCGGCAAATTCCAGGCCCTCCTTGGGGCCATTCGACCACAGATAGCGGTACATCGAGCCATGGCACGGCTCACCATCCGCGCCGACGCCCGTGCGCCAAGTGTATTTCCACAGACCACCCCAGTCGTCCTGTTTTTCGTAGCAAACTATGTCCGGAATATCCTCGCCGTTCTGCTTGGCGGACTGGAACGCCCTGAGCTGTGCCAGCCCGGATGGGCCTGCGCCGATCACGGCAACGCGTTTCTTGGCCATGTGGTCTTTCTCCCTGGATTGGATTGAACCAATATTTCACTTTGGTTCTTTTGGTTCCTTGAATTAAGCCAAAGACTGGACCAGTCTGTCAACAGATTCATTTCGCCAAACCGGAGAAGATCCATCGACACCTCCAGCTTCGCCCAAAGATTGGCCATCTCCGGCGCCATGCCGCGCCTCTCGGTGGGGATGGCCAGCACTGTGGATATCGGCTTTCTGGCCCCCTTGTCCGGTCAGGCGGAATCCTGGGGTTCGCCAGGGCTACAGGGGTGCCGCATCTGGGAAAACTGGTTGAACCGGGCAGGGGGGCTACTCATCGGAGGGCGGCGCTATCCGATCGCCATTCACGCGCAGGATTGCGGCCAGACCGAGCAACAGGCCCGCATTGGCGCAAGCCGGCTCTTACAGGACCACGATATCAAGCTCATGATGATGCTGGGCGGTGATGCCTACCGGGCGGTGGCGGATGATCTGCACTCCCGACGGATTCTGACCTCGACGCTTCTACCTTCGGACTTATCTCCGGATTCGCCCTACCTCATCGCTCCGTCAGAGGTGCACCCTGTTTATGTTGTCACGGGGGTTGATTGGTTGGCGCGCACGCGGCGTGATCTGAAAACCGTCGCTCTCTGTGCGCAGACTGACGGCATGGGACTTCCATCGCTGGCCACGTACCGCGCGGCCTTCAAGGCGGCTGGCATCGAGATTGTCAAAGAGGTGCAATACCCCGCCGAAGGCGCACCAGCCGAAGAAGTCGCCGGACCCATGCTGGCGGCCAACGCGGACATCCTGTGCTGGTGCACCAGCTACACGCCGATGGTGCATGCCCTGACCGAGTACGTGGCAGCGCAGGGGTTTAAGGGTCAGATCCTGTCCTGCACGCTGGATCACTACCAGAAACTGGTCGCGCGGCTGGGCTCGGATTTCATGGAAGGTGTCACCTTCCAATTCCCAGATTTTGACGACCCCGCGCTCAGCGAAAAGGCGTTTTTCTTCAATCAACCCAATGTTTTCTTCGAGGAATACAACGCGCTCTACCCCAACAGCTGGACGGCCGTCAGCTGGGAATACGCCGCTATTCTGGATATTTGGCACGCAGCGGTCGAAAAAGCCGACAGCGTCGCACCGGCCTCGGTGCTGGCAGCGATGAAGCAACTGGGCCATGTCACCCACGCCTTTGGTCCCGCCGAATGGTGGGGCACAGATGTGTTTGGCATCGACAACGCGCTGGTGGGTGACTGGCCAGTGGTTCGGATAGAAGCCGGCCGTGCACGCGTGGTGGAGTTCGGCTCGGTGCCGTGCTGGCTTCGGCATAATGAGGCGCGTCTGCGTGCCGAAATGCAGGACCTGGGTCAAATGTGGGATCAGCGCCTGGACAGGGTTGCGCCCGGCCCAGAACTTGGTGCCAGAGTAATAGGGTAGGCCAAAGCCACCCTGCAGCACGACCGGCTTCAATCGTGGATAAACATCTTTGTGCGTTGCTTACCCGACGCATTCGTTTATCAAGACCGCCAACAACAACACAAAGCAGTCACATGTACGACCCCCTTCAAGACGTTCGACATGACACGGACCCGGTGCAGGCGCGGGATTGGGTCAAGGTGCTCTCCAAGTATCGCGAACCCAATGAAGTGCGCAGTAGTTTTGAACTAGCCGTAACGCTTGGACCGTTTGTCATTCTATGGGCGCTGGCCTGGTACGCCTTGTCCATCAGCGCATGGCTTACTCTGGCGATATCGCTGTGCAATGCCGCGTTTTTGCTTCGCCTGTTTGCGATCCAGCATGATTGCGGGCACCACGCGTTTTTCCGAAATCGCACAATCAGCGACTGGTTGGGGCGCGCGCTTGGGGTGCTGACGTTGACGCCCTACGATGTCTGGCGCCGGGCGCATGCCATGCACCACAGCGCCTCAGGAAACCTGGACCGGCGCGGCATGGGGGATATCCACACCCTTACGGTGGCAGAATACCGAGGCCTCAACCGCTACAAGCGGTTTATCTATCGGCTCTATCGCCATCCCATTGTGTTGTTCGGTTTGGGGCCGGGGTATCAGTTCTTCGTTAAACACCGGGTACCCTTGGGTCTGACAAACAAACTGAAATACTGGGTCAGCGCCATGGTCACCAATGCCGCGATCCTCATGGCCCTGTCCGTCATTTTGTACTTTGGCGGCGTGATGCCGATCCTTTTGATCTTCTTGCCGTCCACACTTCTGGCAGCAACGGCGGGCGTATGGCTGTTTTATGTGCAGCATCAATTTGAAAACACTCAATGGAACGATGAAAAAGACTGGGATTTGCACGACGCCGCTCTGCATGGCAGCTCACATTACGTGATGCCATCGGTGCTGCAATGGCTCAGTGCCAATATCGGCATTCATCATGTGCATCACCTCTATAGCCGCATTCCGTTCTACCGCCTCCCAGAAGTATTGCGCGATCACACCAGCCTGGCGCAAAGCAACAGGATGACCATCCGGGAAAGCCTGTCAAACGCACGACTTCACCTGTGGGACGAAAACAGCAAGCGGTTGCTGTCTTTCGCACAGGCTCGCCAAGCAAAGTGAAGCGCCATTTTGTGACCGGATGACAAACACATTTGGGGCACGCAAGGAGCTGTGTTCTCGGCCTCTGAGCTCAGGTTGAACCGTTATGGCGTATGCCGCTGGGTGCACTGACGGTTCGTTGGAAGATTTCTTCGGCTACGACGTTTGCAGATCACGGCAAAACAATGGTGTTAACCTTTACCCGTCCTGCAGCAGCAGTTTTTGCTCTTCCACCAGGTGCAGTTTGATGAACTCAACGGCCTGCGCCACGTCTCGGGAAGCGATCGCATTGTAAAGCGTGTTATAGCGTTTCTGGTAATCCTGAACGCGTTTGGGGGTCAGGCTCCGGCGTCGCAGCTCGGTGCGAAAGCTCTGCCTGTATGTGTCCACGGCCAATCGGTAGCACGATGCCAGCAGCGCGTTGCCTGTGCCTTCGGCGATCTGCATATACAGCTTTTCTTCCAAGGTGATAAAGGCATCCAGATCCGTGGTGATCGCCTCAATCTGTGACAGCGTCTTGGCCATCTCCGACACCATCCGCGGCGACATGTTCACCACGGCAAGCCTTACAATTTCGGGCTCCAGAATTCCGCGCACCACAAGGTGATCCAGGGGGCTGGTGTCACCGGCCACGCTATCGGCCGTGAGGGCCGCACGCGGGGCCGATTTGTAGGTGACAAAACTACCAGAGCCAGCGCGCCGGAGGATGACGTTCTGGCTTTCCAGCACATCCAGCGCCTCGCGCACCGTGTTGCGCGCAACACCGAGTTCTGCCGCCAGGGTTCGCTCTGACGGAAGACGGGTATCTCTTTGATATTCCTCGGACTTGATCCGCGCAAACAACGTATCCACCACGATTTGAACCGTAGCGCCGATCTGACCAGGCATCACAATACCTGTGTCATTTTCCTCTGTTTGGGCGTTCATCACTCACCAGACCAATTTCGGTATAATTGGTATAAATTGGTATGCTGGCGGCGTAAAGCGCTGGTTTGCAAGCCTTTCATTTTGCTCCCGCACACTTTGGGGTAGGGTGCAGGTCACACCACGTTAAGGCCGCAGGAAACCGTACACACCATGCCAGATCCCAGACTGTTCATGTCCAGCTTGCACGCCATCGAGCCGGGCTGGATAGACTACAACAATCATCTCAACATGGGCTACTACACCGTGCTTTTCGACCGAGGCGCGGATGAGGCCTATGCCACTCTGGGTTTTGGTCCCGACTACGCCAACGAGCGCGGGTTGACCACCTACACGGCTGAGTTTCACATCCGGTATCTGCGCGAACTGAAACTGGGAGACAAGGTGCGCATCTCCTTTCGGATTGTGGGGCATGATAAAAAACGATTTCACAGCTTTCAGGAAATGTTCCATGAAGACGGCTGGCTTGCGGCGACGGGGGAATCCATGGTGCTTCACGTGGACATGTCCGGTCCCAGGGTCGCGCCGCTGCCAGACGATATCTTGAAAAACGTGTCAGCAATGGCCCAGGCGCAGGCGGGTTTGCCGAAACCAGACGCAGCAGGCGCATCAATTGGACTGCGGCGAGCGCATTGAAACCACAAAAATCTCTGTGAAAAGTGTGACAAGCGTCTCGACGGGTGGCATCTGCCCAGTCTAGGGTCAGCGACAAGGGAGACTGCTGATGTGCCCGCCACTCACAACGACAAGGCACACAGCTCGCGCGATTGGACCGGATGGTAAATCTGATACTGAAACGGCTAAGCTTGGGTCTGGTCACGCTGTGGCTCGTCTCGGTCATCATTTTTATTGGTATCGAAATCCTGCCTGGCGACGCGTGCACCGCCTATCTGGAACGTGATGCGCAAGGTCAATTGTTGGAAAACTGCCGTGCGGCGCAAGGCCTCGACAAGCCCGCAGTCACACGGTACGTCGATTGGGCTGTGGCCGCCATTCAGGGGGATTTCGGGGTCTCAGTGGATGGCGAAACGCGCATCACATCCGAAGTGGCGCTACGTGTCAAAAACTCGATCCTGCTGGCCGCTGGCGCGCTCAGCGTGGGGGTGCCTATGGCCGTCTTTCTCGGCGTGATCGCAGGTTTGTGGCGAGACAGGTTTCCGGATTTGTTTGTCTCAACTGTCGCAATCTTTGCTATGACGATTCCGGAATTCGTCACCGCGACGATCCTCGTTCTGGTGTTCTCGATCTGGCTGGGATGGTTGCCCGCCGTAGTGCTTACTCCGGCAGATGCACCAGCTCTCGACTTCTTTCCCGAATTCGTCCCGGCCTCGATCGTTCTGACCTTTGTGATGGTGGCCCATATCATGCGCATGGTGCGATCATCGGTGATCGAGGTGATGGCCAGCGACTTTGTCCAGATGGCCCAACTCAAAGGCGTGCCATATTGGCGTATTGTGTTCCGGCATGCACTGCCCTCAGCGCTCTTACCGGCCATCAACGTCGTCGCCCTTACCGTGGCCTGGCTCTTGGGAGGGGTCGTGGTCGTCGAAGTGGTGTTCAACTATCCAGGTCTGGGCCGGATGATGATCGACGCAATTTCAGATCGAAACCTGCCTGTCATACAAGCGATCACTTTGCTGGTTGCCGCCACTTATGTGGGCATCAACCTGGTCGCAGATCTTCTGACTATCCTTCTCAATCCGCGCCAGCGATCGCAACTGGGTCGCATGTGATGGCGCAGGCAGAGCAGATAGCTCAAACGCGCCCGTCGCTTCTGCGTCGTTGGATGAACATCCTGCGCGAAGCTGGAAGCAGGCCATCAGGTGCGATTGGCATCTTTCTGGTCACCTTTCATGTGGTGGTCGCCATCCTGAGCCCTTGGATTGTTCCACATGACGCCATCACGATGGGGTCCGATGAAATCCTTGCCCCGCCAACCTCAAACCACTGGCTGGGCACCGATGCGCTGGGCCGCGATGTGTTCAGCCGCGTGCTGCAAGGCGGGCGGCAGGCGCTGATTGTCTGTGGCATTGCCACGCCGCTGGCGATGCTTTGGGGGGGCTGCTTGGTATCTATCTCGGTTTGCGCGGCGGATGGGTCGATGAGGTCGCGATGCGGCTGGTCGACGCGGTACTGTCTCTGCCCGGCATCCTGCCGCTTATGGTCGTGGTGGTGATGTTTGACGGCGGAAACCTGGTGCTGATCCTGACGCTGGGGTTCCTCTTTGGTATCCCGGTCATTCGCGTCGTGCGCGCGGCCACTCACACCGTGGTTGCGAAGGATTTTATCCTTGCCGCCCGCGCGCGCGGGCACAAGCGCGGCAACATCATGTGGCGTGAACTGTTGCCCAATGTGTTCGACGTGGTCATGGTCGAGGGTGCGATGCGCCTGAGTTGGATGCTGCTGAGCTTTTCCGCGCTGTCATTTCTGGGTTACGGCGTGGCACCGCCCACGCCTGACTGGGGTCAGGAAGTCTCTGAGGCGCGAGTCTATATGTCTCTCGCACCCTGGGGCGTGCTCGGCCCGATGTTTGCACTCAGCTCGCTTATCATCGGTGTGAACCTGACAGCGGATGCCCTGGCCAAAACACTTGGGCTCGACCGGTCGCAAAGGGCTGTGGTCTAGATGGCGGGCAAGGCGATCATCGAGGTGCGAGACCTCTCGGTGGGCTTTACCACGCGCGCAGGTGATACGCTCAACGTTCTTAAGGGCGTCGACCTGACCGTCTGTGCGGGCGAAACCGTCGGCATTGTCGGTGAAAGCGGGTCCGGCAAGAGCACGCTGGCCTTGGCCACAATGGGCTTCCTCAAGCCGGGTCTGCGCAAGACCGGCGGGCATGTTCAGTTCGATGGCCAGGATGTCTTTGCCATGTCCCCGCAACAGCTTGAGGACATCCGGGGTGGCAAACTTGGCCTCATTCCACAAAATTCGGGTCAGGCCCTGACGCCGACCATGCGCATCGGCGCGCAATTGTGCGAGTCGCTGACCCTGCATTGCAACCTGGAAAAAGAGGCCTGCGCGCCCCGGGCCGAGGATCTGTTGTCCCAGGTTCGTCTGCGCGACGTCAAAGCCATCATGCGCCGCTTTCCGCATGAACTGTCGGGTGGGCAACAACAGCGGGTGGCCATTGCAATGGCGCTCGCCGGAGAGCCTGAGGCGCTGGTTCTGGATGAGCCGACCACGGGCCTTGATGTAACCACTCAAATTCACATCCTCGACCTGCTGCGCGATCTTGCGGTTGAGCGGAACATGGCCATGGTCATGGTCAGTCATGATCTGGGTGTGATTGGCCGCTGCTGTCAGACGGTCACGGTGATGCTATCGGGTGAAGTTGTGCAAAACGCGCCGTCACAACAGGTTTTGTGCAAACCCGAACATCCCTATGCCAAGCAACTGCTGGATGCCACGCCGCGCCTGATGCCTGTGGCGCAGATGACAAACCGGCTAGATGCCGAAGCATCGGAAGCACTGTGCTTGCAGAATCTTGCTCTCAGTTACCGACAGCAGGGATTTTGGGAACGCACTTTGGGCAAGGCTGATCTGCCACTGACCGTTGATGGTGTTTCTGTCTCTCTGAAACAAGGCGAAACGCTTGGTCTGGTGGGCGAATCCGGCAGTGGGAAATCCACAATTCTCAAAGCCATTGCAGGCATTCTGCCACCGCGCGATGGTGCAATCACAGTGGCCGGGGGGCACGCGCTCCCAGAGCGGATTGATCAACGTAGCCCTACCGAGCTGCGCCGTATCCAGCTCATATTTCAGAACCCCGACCAGGCGCTCAACCCGCGTCACACCGCCCTTGGGATCCTTTCCCAGCCTTTGCAGCTGTATTTCGGCATGAAGGGCAACGCTCTGCGGGACCGTGCGGTGGAATTGCTAGAAAGGATGCGCTTGAGTGCGGATTATCTAGACCGCTTTCCCGGCCAAATGTCAGGCGGCGAAAAACAACGCCTCGCCATTGCCCGTGCCTTCGCCGCCGAGCCGGAGATTGTGCTGTGTGACGAGGTGACATCAGCGCTGGATGTGTCTGTGCAAGCCTCGGTAATGGACCTTCTGCAAGACCTCAAACGCGAGAAAAAGACCACCTATGTCTTTGTCAGCCATGACCTCGCCGTGGTTCAGCAACTCGCCGACCAGATCGTTGTGCTCAAACAGGGCCGGGTGTGTGAACAGGGTAGTGCGCGGGAGGTCTATGGAAACCCGCAGGATGAGTACACGCAAAAGCTTTTTGATGCGGTGTTGGAGCCGGAGCCAGGGTAGGGGGAGTATTAAGTTAGTCGGGGCTAGCCTTATAAGTGTCTTAGTCAGAAAGTGTTGCGTGTTCCATCAAATGACAAGAATAGAGATCGTTGTTTTCACAGCCCATTTCAGCGTATTTTATTGTTTGATCGAAATCTTCGACATCTTTGGACTTGGAGAAATCATTATATCTCATTAGAGCGATAAATCGGCACATAATACCCGATCCTTTTAAGCACGCATCATGCTGAAGCTCTAACATAACTGAATGATTGTGTGTCGTGCGAATTAACAACTCGCAAGAAACAACGAGACCCTTTTCGCATGTATCCCGGAGGCTGCGAACGGTTTCTAGCTGTGCGGCTGACACGTCTGAGTAGTCTTCAGCTACGCCAGAACGCATGTACAAAACACCCATGAGTGTCCCGCAGGAATCATCCAAGAGATGTGCGCATGACTTTCTCAGCGCCGTAACGGCATCACTAGGGTATGCTTGCGCGCCCCCCTGTAAAATTTGATGAGTGCTTTTCCGTAGTTTGCGCATGCTTGCCGACTACCTGATAGGCACTGTCTTTCCGATTCATGAATCGTGTTGGAGGCGATTAACCGCTGTGTCGAAAAGTTGTACTTTTTTGCCTGTTCCTTGATTTGATTTGCAAGATCAGGATGGCGCTTATTTAAAGCCGTAGGCCAGTTTTCTTTGACTATGTCGTCAAACAACTCACACGCCTCAATGTTGCCAGTCAGACATAATTCTTCGGATTTTTGCAAAGCGTCAATTATTAGCGCAACCGAGTCTTCGACGTCCAAGCCAATATCATCATCTGGAGCTAATAATATCAAATGTAGGCATTGTTTGACTCGGTCCTGCCTACATCCTTTTTGCGCTGCAGAAAATGCGAGGTGCTTTAATTTTGCTGATCTTTCAGTGTCGATTGGAAAAGGAGGAAAACCTCCTCTTTCTTCGGAGTAAAATTTCGCGAGTAAAAAACAGTCTCGTGGTTTAGATAAATCACAGCTATTCGGATACCCCTCCTGCGCAAAAGCCCATGGTGAAAGGCACAGCGCTGTCAGGGCAACTAGAACCGGAAAAAACCGCATGCCGCTTACCCCCGCAGCTTCTTACTCACAATCTCATTCACCGCTTTAGGGTTGGCCTTGCCGCCCGTGGCTTTCATCACCTGACCCACAAACCAGCCTGCGAGCTTGGGGTTTTCCTTGGCTTTTTCCACCTGCGCGGGGTTGTCGGCGATGATCTGGTCGACGGCGGCCTCGATTGCGCCGGTGTCGGTGACCTGTTTCATGCCACGCTCTTCCACGATCTGTGCCGGATCGCCGCCTTCGGTATAGACGATCTCAAAGAGGTCCTTGGCGATCTTACCTGAAATGGCGTCTGAAGCGATGAGATCGACAATGCCGCCCAGTTGCGCCGGGCTCACCGGGCTTTCTAAAATACTTTCGTCTGCTTTTTTCAGTCGACCAAAAAGTTCGTTGATGACCCAGTTTGCAGAGAGTTTACCTTTCTCTTTCCGCTCTTTTTCGGGGATATTTTCTGTTTCGAAGTTAAACGCCATAAAACCAATTGCATTCGGTGGAATACTTGATTTTGTGGCTTTTTCTTTTGCTGAGTGCGCTACAGTGGCCTCAAAATAGTCAGCGCTAGAAAGCTCAGCTGTCAGTACACTAGCGTCATATTCATTCAAACCGTAGTTCTTCACAAACCGCGCCTTCTTCTCATCCGGCAGTTCCGGCAAAGAAGATGCAATCGCATCAACCCAGTCTTGTTCGATCTCCAAAGGCAGCAGATCAGGATCGGGGAAATACCGGTAATCATGCGCCTCTTCCTTGGAGCGCATGGAACGGGTCTCGTTCTTGTCCGGGTCATAAAGCCGGGTTTCCTGCTCGACCTCACCGCCGCCTTCCACGATTTTGATCTGCCGCTCGGCCTCGACCATGATGGCTTGTTGAATGAACCGCATCGAGTTCATGTTCTTGATCTCACAGCGCGTGCCCAAGTGAGAGAAATCCTGTGTTTCCATGTATTTCTCATAGGCCCCGGGCGCACAGATCGACACATTCACATCGGCCCGCAGGTTGCCGTTTTGCATGTTGCCATCACAGGTGCCGAGGTAGCGCAGGATCTGACGTAGCTTGCCGACATAAGCCGCCGCCTCTTCGGGGCCGCGAATGTCGGGGCGACTGACAATCTCCATGAGGCACACGCCGGTGCGGTTCAGATCGACAAAAGACATCGCCGGGTCCATGTCATGAATGGATTTGCCTGCGTCCTGTTCCATGTGGATGCGTTCCACGCGCACCAGTCGCGCCACACCAGGCTCCATATCCACCAGAATTTCGCCTTCACCGACGATAGGATGATAAAGTTGAGAAATCTGGTAGCCCTGCGGCAAATCCGGGTAGAAGTAATTTTTGCGATCAAAGGCAGACTTCAGATTGATCTCAGCCTTCAGTCCCAGACCCGTGCGAACCGCTTGTTCGACGCAAAATTCGTTGATCACCGGCAACATGCCCGGCATGGCGGCGTCCACGAAGGCGACGTTGGAATTGGGTTCGGCACCGAAGCTTGTGGACGCCCCTGAAAAAAGCTTGGCTTGTGAGGCTACCTGCGCGTGCACCTCCATGCCGATGACCAGTTCCCAATCCTGTTTTGCCCCGGCAATCACCTTGGGTTTCGGGGGCTCATAGGTCAGATCCAACATCGGTCATGCTCCGCTTGACTTACACGTCGCGGTTTTAGGCCACGGCAGCGATGCGGGCAAGACGATATGCCTTGCCCAAAAACCGGCTCACGCTGGCACGGACAGCCCTGGGTCGCGCTGACGCAATCGAGACAGGGATATCAGGTGGGCGCCCAGAAACAGCGGCACAAAATAACCCGGGAACATGGCCAGCGGATGCAGGTTGATGATGTTGGGTGTGTCATGTGCCAGAAGATGCGCAAATCCCTCTGACGTGATGATGCCAAAGAAGACCGCAAATGCAAAATCAACCATGCCAATGATGTTGGCACGTAGAATCAACTGGCGTGCATTTGGTGCGGCCACGCGTGCGGCTTTCCACGCTTGCCAGGCGGCAAGTCCCGCCCAGACATCGCCAAGGCCGGCAGGCAGGGCAAAATGCCATGGAATAACACCAACGGCCCAGCCTAGTATAAACAAGCCGCCCATCACCCTGGGAATTTGTAAGGCAATGAGGTCGGCATTGCTCAGCGCATTGGTCAATCTGCGCCCCATATGCGTGAGTTGCGAAAGCGCCCAAAGGCTCAGCGCTCCGCCAAATAGCACAATCAGAACACTAGGCGGGTCACCAAGGGTGACGGGCACGTTGAAGAGGTTGTTGCGCGACATTTCCATTGAGACAACTGCCCAGAGTGCCAGCGCGGTGGCGAACCCACCGACGACCCAAATGCGGCGGCTTAAGGTCAGTCCCGCATTGACTGCTGCCGCGTTGCAAAGCTGTACCGCGAAGATCGGCAACAAGATTGTGAACGCATGAACAAACGCCAAAAAAAACATATCCAGCATCAATATCCTCCAGTAGATACGAAGTTCGTAGTGACTCCGTCTGATATAGGTAACTTCAAATACGATGGTCAATTCAAATTTTGAAATTTGATGCTAGACTAAGGCAATGGATACCTATGATCGCAACAATTGCCCTGTGATGCGTACCGCCGATGTCGTGGGAGACCGGTGGTCTATTCTGATTTTGCGGGAGTTTTTTCTTGAAGGCCCGCGTCGGTTTCAGGATCTGCAAGACGAATTGAACGTCTCGCCAAACACCTTGTCAGGCCGACTGAAAACCCTGGAACAGGCCGGGGTTTTGTCGCGTCGCGCCTATTCCACCAATCCACCTCGTTCAGAATATGTACTGACAGATGCTGGCAAAGCGCTGGGTCCCTTGATCCAGGCGTTCCGTGACTGGGGCGAGAGTTTTGGCAACTCAGATTAGCAAGGTTACGCGCATCGAATTTGCGGGACAAAGCGCGATGGGTTAACAAATTGCTGTTTTATTAAGACCTATTTGAATTTGAAACTTCTGTTTTTCGACAAGGTATCGTTATGCCCAAAAACATTGTTCTGCTCTGCGATGGCACATCCAATGAAATCGCCCGCAACCGCACAAACATCCTGCGTCTTTATGGCTGCCTTAAGAAAGATGCCGATCAACTTGTCTTCTACGATCCCGGAGTCGGCACATTCGGGGCGGAAAACAGCTGGGCCTACTTTGTCCGCAAGGCGGTTGAGATTTGGGGCCTCGCCACGGGCTGGGGCATCGACCGGAATGTCAAAGAGGCCTACCAGTTTTTGGTTGAAAACTATGATGACGGCAAACGCGAAAACGGCGACGATCAGGACCCTGACCGAATCTTCATCATCGGGTTCAGCCGGGGTGCCTACACCGCGCGCATGCTTGCCGGGCTCATTCACAATATTGGCCTTATGGATGCTCGAAATCTGAACCTGCTGGATTATGCCTACCGGGCGTACAAGAACATCGGGAAAAGCACGGGTCGCGATGAAACGGATGCCCGCGAACCCGAGAAGAACCCGTTTGCCGAAGTGCGCCTTTTTGAGCGTATGCTGCGCCCGCGCCGTCCCGCGATCGCCTGTCTGGGCCTCTTTGATACGGTCGGCTCGGTAATCGAATGGACAGAAGTTATCCCACGCATTCGAACTCATGCGCATACTTCGGCCAACCCTTCGGTGGCCGCAGTGCGGCATGCCGTGTGTCTGGATGAGCGACGCACGATGTTTCTGCCAACGCTCTGGCCCGAAGGCGGAGAATTTTGGGGAAACGCATTTCGGCCAAAACAAGAGGCAAAAATCAAAACACAAGATGTGGAAGAGGTTTGGTTTTCCGGTGTGCACGGTGATGTCGGTGGTGGCTACGCGGAACGCAATAGCCAGCTTGCCAAACTGCCACTGAAATGGCTGATAGATGAAACACGCGCGCTAGGTCTGCACTACAAAGAACAAACGATCCGTAGTCTTGTCTTAGGAGAGGACAAGGAGGGGCGCTATGTGGCCCCAGATGGAACGGCGCCGCGCAACCGGTCGATGAACTGGGCCTGGGCGATATTGGAATTCATCCCACGGATTAAAACCAAGTATTGCCTGTCCAAACGCCCCTCGTTCTTTTGGTTGTATCTGCCTTTCTTTGAACGGCGACATGTGCCGACAGGTGCCAAAATCCATAGCTCGGTTTTTGAGCGCCGGGGCACGCCCAAAGACTATGATCAACCCAACATACCCGAGGCTCATAAGGTTGTCTGAGGACCTCAAATCACGCGCTGTTTCTCAATCCCACTTGCCGAAAAGGTGATCGTACCTCCATCCTTGAGCATCGAAGACAGTTGCGCTGCGATAATGCGCAAGGCGGTTTGCCGTCCCTTCGCCACCAATGCACGCCGGGAGGGAAGCAATGGGCCGACACCTGGGGAAAGCAATGTCTGCGACCAGATAAGCGGATGCAACTCGCGAAGATGGTCTTTTAGCATCCAATCGAGACATGCATGGATGTCTTGACGGTTCTGCCGCGCTTGCCGTGTCAACAAAGCCTCTTCGCCCTGTGGTGCCATGGTAATCGCGCAGAACGCCGTCAAAAGATTGATCATATGCTGATCTTGTTTGCGGGCGACGATGTCTCGCAGGCCTTCAATGAAGAACTCCGCATCCAAGAGTTCAAGTGACCGCCGTTTGAGTGCGAGCGCATCGAGGTAAACCCACGTGTAGGCACCCGCGCCCCAACTGTCCTGTGTTTGGGCGGCAACGCGACGCGCGCCGACCTCCAATGCCTGTAACCCTCCCGCGTATTCTGGCAGGATGTGCCGCCCCAAGGCGCGCATGTGCCGTGGCGTGGCTGGGTCGAGCGCAATCAGTTTTTCATATTCTTCACACACGCGCCCCCCGGTTTTCACAGGCCGCAAAGAGCGCGCAGCGCGCTGCAATCAGGGACGGCGCATTGAGGGCCGTGCCGTCAAACGGTGCAAGAAGCTCAGCGGCGCGCTCGATATGGTCCGATGATTGCTCAGCCGCGCGCACAGGATCGCTCTTGCCCGCGACATTGCGCCAGGACCACGCGATATCAACATGCGCCAGAGCCACCACAAGTGATGTGGGGTAATCGTTGGGATATTCGTTGAGTACGTCTTCCAGCGCCACCAGACCCTCGGCATCGGGCGCAAATCCGTCATAAAGCGCGTCTTCGGCGGCAGCCACAAGATCGCTGCGCGCGCCAAAGGCCATTAACAAAGAGGCCGATTCACCCCCGGGCGTTGGCAGACGCGTGGCGTCGGCAAACTTTATCTTGTTGGACAGCTCATCCCACAAATCCTGTCGTGCAAGTTTCTGCCCGCGATCCTGATGCATAGAGCGCACCATCTCTTCGTCGGTCACGATCTGCGACGGCAGAATGATCCGCCGGGCCAAGGCGTCGATCTCATCCTCGGCCCGTGCGTTCGACACAAGAGTGCCGACCGTTGCGGACGGCGACTTTCGCTGTCCGAACAGGCGCGATATGCCCTTCAAAGGGCCAGCTCTGTGGCGCGGACTGTCTGACATAAACTCGTCTGCTCTCGGGTCGTTTCCGGTCTACGTGCCATACCAATCCGGCCAAAAAGCGGCAAGGGCGCGGAAAATAAGGGGAAATACAGGTTGGTGAGCAAGTTGATTTTACACAAGAATCACGTCACGATGCCTTGATGTTACGCGGCTTTGCCTTTTGTTTTGCAGTGGTTTTTTCTGCCACTTTGGCCTCGTCCGAGACGCCAGTGACCAACACGGCTGTGTCGCCACCGGCGCGTGAAGCGAATTTGCCGCGTACACGGTGGGAAACAATCTCAGGCACCGCACTTTGGACGCGTATTTCTCTCGCCGCGCTCAAGAATCACGGAGAGCCGCTGGCCGCGATGGTGCCTGGCGACATTGCCGATTGGTGCCCGGCCTATCCCACATCGACCCCCAAGGCGCGACGTGCCTTTTGGGTGGGGTTTGTGTCCACGCTTGTCAAACACGAAAGCACATTCCGCCCCTATGCAGTGGGTGGAGGCGGGCGCTGGTTCGGGCTGACACAGATTTCACCCTCGACGGCAAGGCTTTACGGCTGTTCGGCGCGCTCAGGATCCGCTCTCAAAGACCCTGTTGCAAATCTCAGCTGCGCAATCCGCATTATGGCCAAAACTGTGCCGCGGGACGGCGTGGTCTCGCGCGGCATGCGCGGTGTGGCTGCCGATTGGGGGCCACTGCATAGCCGTAAAAAGCGCAACGACATGATGGCCTGGACCAAACGTCAGCCCTATTGCAAACCGCTCAATGCCGTTCGACCGCGACTTCGGCCCGATACCGTGGCTTTTCTAAGCGATAGCGACGAGGGATAGCCCTACGACACGCGGAACACGCGACGGATCTCATCAATCGCTTCGCGCTGTTTTTCATTGAGTGACCCAGACCCCGCACTTACGGCTGAATCCACGACGGTCAACAACGGCTCAAAGCTCTCTTTTCCGTTCAATTTGAACAGCTTGCGTGACAGTCTCGGCACGGCGGTTTCGGGGCCGTGACATTCCGAGACAAACCAATGCCCAAGAATCGTGGCTTCCTGCGCGGCGCTGGAATCTAGCCCAAGCTGGCTTCGCAACGCCGCATCAAGCGCGTCGCGCTGTTCCTTGGTGGGCAAATCGTCCATCTCAACAAAAGCCGTGGCAATCGCGGCTATGGCCAAATTCGGCTCTTCGATGGTTTCTACCGGATGCACATTGGTCTTGCGCTTGAACCCGAAACGGCGCGCCGCACTGCGGACATCACTGGCCATTTCTACAACGTCATGCGCCACATCAGCGGCATGTCTGGCTCGAATGAAAAAGAAGTAAACGGCCGCAGCAACGCCGAGAAGGCCGACAAGAATATGCATATCTACAAACCCTTAGCTAAGCCCCGGCCTTTATCTAAAGGTGGTACGGATTTCCTGGCAATCGAAAATTCCTGGCAGGCCAAAGCTTTTGTGTAACTGTGGCAATTCATGCCGGGTCGCGGCTGCTGCGCGCGCGGGCATTACCCGCCGCGAATGCGCGTGACCATTTCAGTTGTGTCGCGGCTGAGATTGGGCTGGGCCAGAATGCGATCCAGCTCGGCGGCAATCTTCGCTTGTCTGGCCGCATCAAAGCGCCGCCAGGTTTCAAATGCCGAACACATCCGTGCCGTGGTCTGCGGGTTGAGCGGATCAAGTTTGATCAGCCAGTCCGCCAAGACCTTGTAGCCTTCGCCAGAGGCATGATGAAATCCGGCCGTGTTCATCGCCAATGCACCCAAGGTGGCCCGAAACCGATTGGGGTTTTTCATCGTGAAATCAGGGTGTTTGGTCAGGGTTTGTGCTGTTTGCGCGGCTTTATCGGGATCAGCCATGATCACCTGAAGGCTGAACCACTTGTCGATCACGAGCCGATCCTCCTTCCACTGTTCGTAAAACAAGGCCACGGCGGCATCGCCATTGCCCGCTTTCAGCAAACAAGACAGCCCTGCCAATTGCTGGGTCATGTTATCGGCCGTGTCATATTGTTTTTGGGCCAAAGCCCCGCCATCCAACCGGCTGATAAGACCAAGGGCGGCATTAGCCAGCGCACGTGCCCCGGATTGCTCGGCATTCGGGGCATAGGGCGCATCCACCTGATATTGCGCGTAAAGCCGCGTCGCGAGGTCCTGCATCTTTTGCGCCTGCGCCTGTTTCAGCGTCTCCAGCGCGTCCCAGATCGCCTGTGGATCGGGCGTACCACCCGCCTCATATAGGCTTTGCGCCAGATCTTCCTGACTGGGCAATCCCATCGCCAAGGCCCGGAAGGCCGGATCAAGGCTGTCGTCGCGCGCCACCGCCTCAATGGCGTCAAGATAGGCATCGTCCGGTCCCGCGCCGTCGCGGATCATCGCCAGCAAGCCATCTCGCGCCAACGCGCGTCCTGCTTCCCATTTGTTGAAGGGATCGGTGTCATGCGCGAACAAAAAGGCGCGTTCGGCATTGTCGCTCTCGCGTTCCAGGATCACAGGAGCTGAAAACCCACGCAGGATCGAGGGCACGGGGCGGCTGGCCAGCCCATCAAACGCGAAACTCTGCTTTGCACCTGTCATTTCAAGCACTTGAGTGGGCACCACTTCGTCGCCATTCGGCGACAAAAGCCCTACGGCAATGGGTATTACGCGGGTGTCCTTAACGTCTTGACCCGGCGTTGGCGGAGTGGACTGCTCAAAATGCAGTGTAAAAGTGCCGTCCTGATACTCTTCGGAAACGTTGACACGCGGTGTGCCCGCCTGTTCATACCAACGCTTGAACTGGGTCAGGTCCCGGCCCGTGGCGTCCTCAAACACTTTGAGCCAATCTTCAATCGTCGCGGCATCGCCATCATGGCGTTCAAAATAAAGGTCCACTGCTTTGGAGTAAGCCGCGTCACCCACCAGCGTTTTGAGCATCCTGATCAGTTCAGCGCCCTTTTCATAGACCGTGGCAGTGTAGAAGTTGTTGATCTCAACAAAGCTCTCGGGTCGCACCGGATGCGCCAGCGGGCCATTATCTTCGCGGAACTGGCGCGCGCGCAGGTCAATCACATCCCCGATCCGTTTGACCGGTTCGGACCGCATGACCGAGGTGAACTGCGCATCGCGAAACACCGTCAGTCCCTCTTTCAGACAAAGCTGAAACCAGTCGCGGCAGGTGATGCGATTGCCGGTCCAGTTGTGGAAATACTCATGCGCAATAATCGCCTCGATGCGTTCGAAATTGCCATCGGTGCTGGTCTCGGGGCTGGCCAGAACGCAAGAGGAGTTGAAAATGTTCAATCCTTTGTTTTCCATCGCTCCCATGTTGAAGTCATCCACGGCAACAATGTTGAAAATATCAAGGTCGTACTCACGCCCATAGACGTCCTCATCCCATCGCATAGATGCCTTGAGCGCCTCCATTCCGAAGGCGCATTTGCCCTCGTCACCGGGGCGCACCCAAATATTCAGCTCGACATCGCGGCCTGACTTTGTCTCAAAACGGTCTGGATGGTTCACCAGATCGCCAGCCACCAACGCAAAAAGATACGCGGGTTTCGGCCAGGGATCGTGCCATTCGGCAAATCCATCCCCGGTGGTGCCGGGATTGCCATTCGACAACAGGACCTTCTCATCGCCCTCAATGCGCACCTCAAAAGGCGCCATCACGTCCGGACGATCCGGGTAATAGGTAATCTTGCGAAAGCCTTCGGCCTCGCATTGTGTGCAATACATGCCGTTTGACATATAAAGCCCTTCAAGGGCGGTGTTGGCGCCTGGGTTGATCTCGACCTCGGCCTCCCAGATGAACGACCGGTCCGGCACCGCGCACCGCAGCCCGTTATCTTCCATCCGAGGGGTGACATCTGCACCGTCAACTTTGGCCCAGATCAAGGTAAGCTCTTCGCCATGAAGGAAAAAATCCGCATCCTTTGCATTTGGGTTCGACCGAAACGCGATCCGGCTGATCACACGTGTCCTTTCGGGATGCAGCCGAAAGGTCAGGTGGACCATGTCAATCTCAAAGCCAAAAGGCGTGTAATCCTTTAGGAATATCGTCTGCGGCGCGGCATCTTTCATCGGGCGTCTCTCCGTTGGGCGCCACAAGGTGTAGCGCATAAAGACAGCGCCGCAAGCTCTGCGTGCAGGCAACGCCCCACCACGCGCCGGGATGCGGTTGACGCATGTGTCTGTGTGGGCCGTCACCTGCGACTTCAGCGTAGGTCAAACCTCTTACGATCCCGTTTGCCTGCGCGCAGAGCTTGCGCATATGCAGGGTGGCTTGTGCGTAAATTCAGGTTTTCTTATGTAGTGAGCTGCATGATAGTGGTTAAAACTGTAATGGATTTTTGCATGACACGCCCGATTATTGGGATCATTGGCAACAAATACGAGATAGAAGAGCGCTATCCGGTCCATGCCGGAGGCACGATGAACTCGGCCGCGGTGGCGGATGTGGCGCAGTGCATGCCGATGCTCGTCCCCTCCGATCCTGCATTTGTGAGCGTGCCGGAACTGCTGGAGGCCTGTGACGGGTTCTTGCTCACCGGTGGGCGTCCCAATGTCCATCCCGAAGAATATGGCCATGAACCCACCGATGCGCATGGCGCGTTCGACCGCGCGCGGGATGCCATCGCCTTGCCCTTGGTGCGCGCCTGTTTGGAACGAGGTCAACCAATCCTCGGTGTCTGCCGGGGATTTCAGGAAATGAACGTGGCGCTCGGCGGCACGCTGCACCCTGAAATTCGCGATCTGCCGGGACGTGACAACCACCGTATGCCCCCGGACGGCACGCTGGAAGAACAGTTCGCACTGCGTCACGCGGTGACATTTTCTCCAGGTGGCGTGTTTCACAAGCTGATGGGTGCGCAGGAGGTGATGACCAACACACTGCACGGCCAGGGCATCATCGACACTGGCAAGGGTGTGGTGGTTGACGGCCATGCCCCCGATGGCACGCCTGAGGCCATTTATATCGAGGGTGCACGGGGTTTTGCGCTATCGGTGCAGTGGCATCCCGAATGGAACGCCGCCGATGATCCGGTCAGCCGCCCGTTGTTCAGCGCCTTTGGCGACGCCGCGCGCGCCTGGCAATCCGGCCGGAGAACTCCGGTATTGAAATCGGCCTGAACCTCATCCCGCACCCGGTCGCGCAAAACGCCTCAAAACTTTTTGCACATGTCTTATGAAAACGTCGCCGCGTCCGATCCTTGATCCGACAGCAACCGTGCGTCTTTGGCATCCAAACATATGCGCGCAGGTTCCAGATGACGGCCGGATGTGGTTCTCAGATTTGGGCACACCGCAAAAACCGCCTCACGGGCATCGCCGTCCAGACTTGTCAAAACGGGGTCCGTCGCGTGAAAGCTCTCGGTGGCGATACCGTCGGCGTAAATCACCTCGTGATGGTCGAACATCAGATGAACATAGGTCACCTCTGCCACAGGATGACGCCTGATATCGCGCCCATTCACGAGATCCTTGGCAGCGACCAGAACTTCCGCAGCGCCAAAAAGCATATTGGCCTTGTGTCCGGTAAAAAGCATCCTGTGATGCGGCGACACAAGCAACCCTGCTGTTCCCTTCCCGCGGTCCGCGCGGCGAAATTCAATAGGCGCGAGAAGGTCATGTGCGGCAACAGTGCGTTCTCCAATCCAGCGGACCGGACGCAGGCCTTGATCGCGGGTGACCACCAGGTCTCCGACCTGCAATGAGCCAATGGCACGTTCGCCTTGAGCGGTCAGAATATGCGCACCTGTTGTAAAGCACACCAAGCGGTCGAGAACGTCCTGTGCCAGGGCGTCCGCATCCGCTACAGGCGTTGGCACCGCCTCGGCTCTGCCGCTTTCCAGCTGCAGGGCAACCGTGTTGGGCATACGGCGCTCTGAAATTGGGACATCGTGTCTTCGCGGCATGCCGCCGCGAGAGTTGAGGAGAGGCGTCTCAACGCGTGACCTGACATGGTCCGGCGCGACGACTTCGCGCACGCGGTTGGTCGCAAACGATCCGTGACCGGTCTCCGACCTGACATCGTTCGGCGCGTGCCACGCGCCTCTATCGGCAAATAACGTCATTTCACAGCCCCCCGGCTCGTGGCCATTCCGGCCAAAACGGCGCCCAAGCTACGCCACCAATTACACTTCAAAACCACCATTTCACTGCTCGTTTGTGTTCGTGGTTAGCACAAAACTATTGCCGCCTGTTTAACGGTCACCAATGGCAGCTCTTTGCAGGGAATGAGGCCGAAACGAGGTGATTTTGCGCCATAGGCCAAAACAAGCTCGGAAAACCGGCGATGTTTTATGCAAATTTTGCGCGCTAAAGCCCTAATTCGGTACGTTTTTTCTTGGTCAAGCCGGAAACAACCATGTCATAAGACATCACAATATGTTCACATAGCTCTGCGTCAGATAACCCCGGGTCTTCGTAAACCTGAAGCCACTTCATCCCGCGCGAGGCAAGGTAGGGCGCAGGGCGGATGCCGGGGCTGTCCTGCAAGACCTCATAGGCAATCTCGCTGGCCTTAAAGGTATAGGCATCACGGCCCTCGTTCCATCCGGCAATCGCAAAGACTTTGCCGCCAACTTTCCACACATCCGCATTGCCCCATTGCACCACATGGCTGGTGGCCTTCAGCCCTTCACAAAACGCCTTGAAATCATCCCGGCTCAGCATCAAAACTGCCCACCGGCAATCTCAATCGCTTGGCCGTTCACGCTTTGTGATCCCGGCCCACAGAGCCAGAGTGCGGCAGCAGCCACTTCTTCCGGTGCTATCAGACGTTTGTGTTTGTTGGCCTCCACCATCATGGCGCGGGCGGCATCCTCATCAATACCAGCGCGGGCGCTGATGGCTTGAACATTGCGGGTCACAATATCTGTATCAACATAGCCGGGACACAGCGCGTTGAACGTGATCTCTGACCCCAGGTAGTCTTCGCTGAGGGCACGGATAAGTCCCATAAGCCCATGTTTGCTCGCCGTATAGGCCGAAGCCCCTCTGAGCCCTTTCAGCCCGGCAATAGAGGACACGGCAATGACCCGGCCCCAACCTGCTTCATGCATGGATTTAAGCGCCTCGCGAATGGTCCAAAAGGCACCATCCAGATTGGTGCTCATGATCCGCCGCCAAAACTCCGTGTCGGTCTTATGCAAGGCGCGCCCTTCGGCAATGCCTGCATTGGGTACGACAATCGAAATCGGTCCCCAGGCATCAACCGCCTGCGAAAACCCATCGACGACACTGGCCTCATCGCTCACATCCATGACCAGTGGATGAAGGACACCCCCAGCCGCGTCCTGCAAAACCTCTGCGCGGCGCCCGGTGATGGTTACATCCGCGCCAGCCTCCGCCAGTGCTTGTGCAATGGCAAGCCCGATGCCCGTGCCGCCTCCTGTGACCAACGCGTGTTTTCCGCTCAGCATGTCAAATCCTCCTTTCCCCACACTCGCCCGAACCATAGGTCTTGCCAAGCCTCGCATTTCGGGGTGTGACAAGGGCGTGGAAAATTGCAATTTTCCATCTTGGAATTTTGCAAAATTCCAGCTCTGCGAAAGGATGACCCGTGCTCAAATGGATCGACATTCCACCCATATGGCTGTTGCTCGCCCTTGTGGTGACTTGGATGCAGGCGACGCATTTTTCCGCCGGACTAAGCTTCGGTGGGGCTTGGGCTGACTTTGCCGGTGGTCTGTTTGTCGGGGCGGGCCTCCTGTTCATGGCTTTCGCGCTCTACGAAATGCGTCGCTTTAAAACCACGCCCATTCCGCATATGGAGGCCGACCGGCTGGTCACCACGGGCATCTTCAAAAGCTCGCGCAACCCCATCTACCTCGGCGACGCCCTCATTCTGACGGGTCTTGTCCTGCGTTGGGACGCGGTTCTGTCACTGCCTCTGATTCCCGTCTTCGTCTGGATCATCGAACGCCGCTTTATCATTCCCGAAGAAGACCGCCTGCGCCGCAAATTTCGCGCCGATTTCGCGCGGTATTGCCAAAATACCCGACGTTGGCTGTGACCCCTGCGACAATCGCAGCATTCCAACTTCAGAAAGAATGTGAAATATAACGCGCCTGACCTAGAATCCGTTGAGACACACGCCAACCATGCGGTGACGTATCCGTAGCCAAGACACGGGGAGACTAAGACATTGAAGATCGGAACACCTAAAGAGGTTGCCGAGGGCGAAAACCGGGTCGCGATGACGCCGGACTCCGCCCTGCAACTGCAAAAGCTCGGACACGAGTGTGCGATTGAGGCCGGTGCAGGCCTGGCGGCGGGGTTTTCCGACGCTGATTACAAGGAAGCCGGTGTTGAGGTGATCAAATCCGCCTCGGCCCTGTGGAAGGCCAGCGACATAGTCGCCAAGGTTCGCGTACCCACCGACACCGAGGTCAAACGTCTTACAAAGGGTAAGACGCTGATTTCCTTCTTCAATCCCGGTGGAAATGAGAAGCAGATGAAGGCCGCCGCCGACAAGGGCGCGACGGTTGTCGCCATGGAAATGGTGCCCCGCATCTCCCGCGCGCAAAAGATGGACGCGCTGAGTTCGATGGCCAATATCGCCGGTTACCGCGCTGTCATTGAGGCCGGTAACAACTTTGGCCGTTTCTTCACCGGTCAAGTCACTGCCGCGGGCAAGGTGCCCCCGGCTAAGGTACTCGTTGTCGGCGCCGGTGTTGCCGGCCTTGCCGCGATCGGCACCTCGACGTCTCTGGGGGCAATCACCTACGCCTTTGATGTGCGCCCCGAAGTGGCCGAACAAATCGAATCCATGGGCGCGGAATTCGTGTTCCTCGACTTTGAGGACACTCAGCAAGACGGCGCTGAAACAGGTGGATACGCCGCCCCCTCCAGCCCGGAATTCCAGGCCAAGCAGCTTGAAAAGTTCCGCGAGATGGCCCCGGACATCGACATTGTCATCACCACGGCCCTCATTCCCAACCGGGATGCGCCCATCCTCTGGACCAAGGACATGGTCGAGATGATGAAGCCCGGCTCAGTGATCGTGGACCTCGCGGCTGAACGCGGCGGCAACTGTGAGCTGACCCAAAAGGACGAGAAAATCGTCACCGACAATGGCGTGACCATCGTAGGCTACACCGACTTCCCGTCGCGCATGGCCTCGCAATCCTCGACGCTCTATTCCACCAATATCCGTCACATGATGACCGACCTCACGCCGGAAAAAGACGGTAAGGTCGTGCATGACATGGAGGATGACGTGATCCGTGGGGCTACTGTGACCCATGCGGGCGAAATCACCTTCCCACCACCACCACCCAAAATTCAGGCCATCGCAGCGCAACCCAAAAAAGAAGCGCCGCGCGAACTGACACCCGAGGAAAAGCGTGCCGAAGAACTGGCGGCGTTCAAAAAGCAAACGGTGCAGCAGGTCTCGCTTCTGGGGGTCGGCGGTGCGCTGATCCTGCTTGTGGGCCTCGTCGCCCCGGCAAGTTTCATGCAGCACTTCATCGTGTTCGTTCTATCGGTCTTTGTCGGGTTCCAGGTCATCTGGAACGTGTCGCACTCACTGCACACGCCGCTCATGGCCGTAACCAATGCGATCTCGTCGATCATCATCCTGGGCGCGCTGATCCAGATTGGATCAAGCTCGTTCTTGATCACACTGATGGCAATGCTCGCGGTCTTCATGGCCGCAATCAACATATTTGGCGGCTTCCTGGTCACACGGCGCATGCTCGCCATGTTCCAGAAATCGTAAGGGGACAGGCTTATGGAATTCGGATTTACCACTGCCGCTTACGTTGTTGCTGCGGTTTTGTTCATCTTCTCGCTGGGCGGGCTGTCCGGCCAGGAAAGCGCAAAACGCGCGGTTTGGTATGGCATTGTCGGCATGGGGATTGCTGTTCTGGCAACGCTCATCGGACCCGGTCAGGGGCTTTGGCTTGTTTCGCTTGTCCTGATCGCACTTGGCGCCGTCGTGGGCTATCAACTCGCCACGCGGGTGCAAATGACACAGATGCCCGAGCTTGTGGCCATCATGCACTCGCTTGTGGGTCTCGCAGCGGTCTTTGTGGGCTTCAACGCCGACATCATGATCAACACCATGAGCAGCCTTTTTGCCGAGAACGATCTTGTGCTGGGCGCGGCCAAGGACGGCGGGTATCAGGCCATTGGCCTGCCCGCTGCGATCTACAACGAATTGTCCTCTTTCGGACAGCTCATCGCCAAGAAGACAACCGTCGAAATCACTATCCTGCGCGTCGAACTCGTGCTGGGCATCTGGATCGGGGCTGTGACCTTCACCGGCTCGGTCATCGCCTATGGCAAGCTTGCCGGCAAAGTGGACAGCGCGGCCAAACAGCTGCCGGGTGGACACATGCTGAACGCAGCCGCCGCAGGTGGCTCGCTCCTGCTGGCCATCATGTATCTGGGTGGCTCGGGCAGCTGGACACTGGTCCTCCTGACGCTTCTGGCGCTCTTCATTGGCTATCACCTGATCATGGGCATCGGCGGCGCGGATATGCCCGTCGTGGTCTCCATGCTCAACAGCTACTCGGGCTGGGCGGCGGCGGCCATTGGCTTCAGCCTTGGCAATGACCTTCTCATTGTTGTGGGTGCGCTTGTGGGCTCGTCCGGTGCGATCCTGAGTTACATCATGTGCAAGGCGATGAACCGGTCCTTTGTCAGCGTGATCCTGGGCGGCTTCGGCGGTGCGGCTGGTGAGCAGATGGCTGTGGAAGGCGAACAGGTGGCGATTGATGCCGATGGCGTGGCCGCGGCACTGAATGAGGCGTCCAGCGTCATCATTGTGCCGGGCTATGGCATGGCGGTCGCCCAAGCGCAGCAGGCGGTCAGTGAACTGACCAACAAGATGCGCGCGGCGGGCAAGGAAGTCCGTTTTGCCATCCACCCCGTCGCCGGGCGTCTGCCAGGGCACATGAACGTGCTTCTGGCCGAGGCCAAGGTACCCTATGACATCGTGCTGGAAATGGACGAGATCAACGATGACTTCCCCGAAACGGATGTGGTCATCGTCATCGGCTCCAATGACATCGTGAACCCCGCGGCACAGGATGATCCCAACTCACCCATCGCCGGCATGCCGGTGCTGGAGGTCTGGAAAGCCAAGCAGGTCTTTGTCTCTAAACGGGGGCAGGGCACAGGCTATTCCGGCATCGAAAACCCGCTCTTCTACAAAGAGAACACCCGCATGTTCTATGGCGACGCCAAGGACAGCGTGAGCACACTCTTGCCGAAAGTGGGCTAGGCAAAACGCTTTGAAAACAGGAAGAGGCCCGCTAATTTGGCGGGCCTTTTTTTGTCATGGCGACGGCTGGCCGTGCATGACGGGTCGTCCATTGCGCAAGGTGAGTTTGGGCAGGACGGTCTGCTTTGAGCCCAAAGCGGACTTTCAAAATGAAGAGTTCTTAAAAACCAAATGGGGTGTACAATCGAAGTAGCCTCAATGAAGACTTGGGTCACTTGGTTACCGCAGAACTTAAAGCGCTGAGGGAGAAATTAGTGATTAACGAATTTCGAAAATACCAGTCTGACGGCCTTGATGCAGAGGGAGCATATCTGAAATCGAAGCAGTTAGGATTGGATTTTGGTCAGCGTATGAGAATGCTTACGCAGGTGTATGGTCTTTCGCTCGCAGAATACAAGGTGCTGGCTGTGCGGCTTGATACCAGTCTGACGATAAACGAATACCAAGAGCAGCTACTTCCAGACCTAGAAGAAGCAATGAAACAAGCACACAATGACCATGAAACTCGCAGGGATTAGACCGCTGCGGTTTAGTTCTGACATCATTGACCGCTTCGAGCCCTATGCGGACGCCCTTCGCGCGGAATCAAGGCGCGTAGCGCCGCCGCGTGATCGCCAGACCGCCCCCGGGCTGGCGATTGGTCGACCCAAGCGCTTCGATCAAGGGATTTGCGGATTAGGCTGACATAAACTGCGATGAATGTCGGTGGGCCGCCATCCCGCGGTCTGGCCATCGCGCGGCTGATCAAGGGAACTCAGGAGCGACCGCTCCGTCCGCACAGCCGAGCTAACTCCACTGCACCACAGTCCAGACGAGACGGTCCACCGCTGACATAGCCCTTGCGAGCGAACCGGTCTCAGGAGCCCTGCTTACAACACCTTCCGAAACACAACCTTATCATCGCCCTTGTTCCAGAAATCGCGGATCTCGCGCCTCTTCCTCATATCCCAGTGATGCGTAGAACCTCCGGGCCGATGAATAGGCGTGCGCCCCGGACGTTTCCACGATGATCATACGCTCGCCCATCTGTCGCAGGTGGTCTTCCACACCCGCGACAAGCGCAGCACCATAGCCTTGCCCCTGCAACTCAGGAACTACAGCCAGCGCCAGCATGTTCCAGGTGCCCTGGGTAAGCTCTTCCGGCCTCGTGTAGGCAAAGCCCACAGCCACTTCCTTGTAATGGCAGCTCAGCCAGAAGGCCTCGCTCTGCCCATTCAGGTAAGGCTCCATCATTTCCGGCAACAGATCGCTTGGGAAAAGCCCGGTGCCATCGAGTACGGTTTGCAGCGCCGGTATATCGGCGGCCGTGGTTGGTTTGACGCTCATTCTTCGCATGGGTCGTCTCCTATCTGTTATCAAGTTGCGCATTGACCGATCTCAGCCCCAACCGCGTGATACGGTAGGGCGCGCCATGGCGCGATTGGATGAGATTGCGCCTCCGAAGACGGTCAAAAACATGCAAGGTGCAATCAGACAGCACATGCCCGTCGCGGGTGAAACAGATCACACCGTCAACTTTTCCGTTCTCCAGACGGTCAAAATGGATCGCGCCACCTTACGCGAGCACATGCAGCACGCGTTGTTCGTGTTTTGAGATATTCACTGGTTTGTCTCGTGGATTTAGATCAGCCCAAAAGGCACCCGGCATCTCGCGCGGGTGTCTTTGAAATGGAATGGGCCCGGTCAGTTGGGCCTAGCGGCTGACCGCAATCGTAGACATAAACTCTCCGTCGTTCGCGTTATGCGATACGTGAGCGTGATCTAGGTTTTTGACGGAGCGGATGCAAGGGCATGCGCCCGGCGCCTATTTGTGCGAGGTGCATTTGCCACACGGCACCGACGCAATACCGACGCAATACCGACGTGATACCGACGTTGCGATCTGGCCTGATTTGGGACGATGAGAGGGTGCGGAAACGAGCGGTGTGCCGACAGAGGCCCTGTGCCTGAAATACAGGCAGGTATACAATGGCATCCCTCTAACTGTTTGATGCGGCAAATAAATCTGTTTCCATAGGTGGGGTAGGGCGCTAGGTTGCGCGCGACTCAGAAGTGTATTTGCCATGCCCCCGATCCAAGATCACCCCCTGCGATACCAGCTTGTCAACGAGCTCCACGCCCGCCCCTTCCCAACCGTCCAAGCCCCTGCAACTGCTGCATTTTTGGCGCTCAAACACCTCGACAGCGCCGCGGCCAGAGACCGGGGGGCTGATCTTAAACACCTAGTCGCTTTGCTTGACCGCTACGGCGCACCACACCCGCAACCCGATGCCTCGCATTATTCCGGTGACCTCGGTCGGTATCACCTGAAGTGGGAAAGCCACACCGAGTTCGTCACCTACACGGCCTTCCGGGATGGCGTGAGCGACCGACCGTTTGACCCGTCGGATTTCGACGTATTTCCAACTGATTGGCTCGAAAATGCACCGGGCCATCGCGTCACATCGGCGCTCATTCGCATGGACACCGATCAGGATGACGCTGCGTTTCGCGAGGCGGTATCCAAGCATTTTGTTTCAGAAAGCGTGGCGGTCGCACGGGTGCTGGATGACACGGCCAAGGTGGCCGGTGATTTCCGCATTGACACCGCCGGACACCTGCGGTTCCTCGTAAACGCCGCATCGCAGACAGGTCCACGCCGGATCGGGCGAATCGTGCAACGCCTGTGCGAAATTGAAACGTATAAGACAATGTCCATGTTGGGGCTGGCGCGGGTGCGTCAAATGAACCCTGAATTGGGCGCGCTCGATCAGCGCCTGACCCAGCTCATTGGCAACATGCCGGGCGGCTCTGTGCGGGCTGAGGACACGCTTGATGACCTGTTGGCCATCTCGGCAGAGCTGGAAGGCATGGTGGCGCGGTCGTCCTATCGGTTCGGCGCATCCGCGGCCTATGAGCAAATCGTCAAACAACGTATCGAAGTGCTGCGCGAAGAGCGTTTCGAAGGCCGTCAGACCTTTGGCGAGTTCATGATGCGCCGCTACGATCCGGCGATGCGCACAGTGCGCTCGACCAAGAAACGCCTTGATGCCATGGCAGACCGCGCCATGCGCGCCGGTGAGCTTTTGCGCACGCGGGTGGACGTGGAACGCAGCGCCCAGAACCAGGACGTGCTCGAAAGCATGAACCGCCGCGCCGACCTGCAACTGCGGCTGCAGCGCACGGTGGAAGGCCTGAGCGTTGTGGCCATCAGCTATTATGCGGTGTCATTGGCCGGTTATGTTCTCTATCCGCTGACAGAGCCGACGGGGCTCAGCAAAGACATGCTGACGGCAATCGTGGCCCTGCCGATGCTGCTGCTTGTCTGGTGGATGGTGCGACGCATTCGGCGAAAGCTGGAGTGATGGGGGCTGTCCGCTTCGCGGACTTTGCTGCCGTTGAAGACTGCAACTTGAATGTCCGCTTTTGCGCTCTGTCATAGATGCTGGGTGCGCGTTCATGCGCCGAACGTTAAACTAAGTTCAATCGACAGCAAGAGTATCGGATGCGGCAGTGACCAAATCAACCAAAACACCGTCTTTCTCTGAAGATGCACGGGCGATTTCTGCCTTCATGGGCGAAAGACTAAAGCCACTTGGTTTCAAGAAGCGAAGAAACGGTTTCAACAAAAGACTCGATAACGGCCTGATCCACCAAATTTCGATTTTCAGCGTTGGCGCGTATTCAATCGATCATGGCAAGTTCTACATACACGCGGGCTGCTATGTCGCTGAAGCAGAACTGTATCGAAAAAACGTGACCGAACCCAAATGGGTCACAGATGCGCTGTGCACAGTTAGAGGTGTATTTCCAGAGAATTACTTGAGCCTGAGTAAAGTCGCGGCCAAGCTCAGCATGCTTACTCCCCACGTCGACAACGTTCTGGAAGCCTTGGCGTCATTCGATAGCTACGACGGTATCACGGGAGACACGAATATCGCCGATCAGCTCTCTCCTAAGAGATCGCTTTGGTTCGAGACGCCCCAGCCGATCGTTAAGGCTCGCATCCAAATTTCAAGAGAAGACGCAGTAGGGGCTTCGAGAACGATTCAACAATACCTTGCGACTAAGAAGGCGGCAGAAAAACCGCATCTAGCGCATATTAAAGTAGTTGTTGAGTGGGCCGAAGAAATGGGACTGCTGTGATCGGATGGCCCATAAGCTTGCCTGTGTGAACTGCCCTTTCGGACGTTCTTGCGCTGCGCAGCGTCGGACACTTTGGGCTCAAACCCGCCATCGCACCGCTACTAAAACGCCTCTGGCTTGGCCTCTCGCGCCATATGGTCCAGCACGGCATTCACAAAGCTGGCTTCCTTGCCTTCGGGGTAAAAGCTTTTGGCGATGTCGACGAATTCTGAGATCACCACTTTGGGCGGGGCCTCGCCCTCAAGCATTTCGGCCCCAGCGGCTCGAAAGAGGGCGCGCAAGGTGGGGTCTATGCGGTCAATCGGCCATTTGGCTACCAGAGCACGATCCGTCATCTGGTCGATCTTGGCCTGCCAGTTGACCGCCTGTTCCAGCAAAAGCTGAAACAGGTCCATGTCCCCATCGGCCATTTCAATGCCTTCATCCACCTCGGCCCCAAAGCGGAATGTTAGAAATTCCTGCCGCACCGCATCGACGCTTTGCTTCGAATGCTCCATCTGAAACAGCGCCTGCACCGCATAGAGCCGCGCGGCGGAGCGCATTTTACGTTTCTTGTTGCCGGACAGCTCGGTCATGCCGTGGGGTCGCCTTTGGTTTCTCCTGCCAACCGGTATTTTTCGCTGGCAGGTTTGAAGCCCACACCTTTGCGCGCAGCGCCCCACTTGCGTTCCAGTGCGATGAGATGCAGCGCCGCCGCGGCCGCGCCTGCGCCTTTGTTCATCCGGGCCGGATCGGCACGTTCCACAGCCTGATCGCGGTTTTCCACGGTCAGGATGCCATTGCCAACACACAGCCCCTGCAAACCGAGCAATGTGATCCCCCGGCTGCTGTCATTGCACACGGTCTCATAGTGCGTCGTGGCGCCCCGGATCACACAGCCGAGAGCGACATATCCGTCATAGTTGCTCATCCGCTCGGCCATGCCGATGGCGGTTGGCACTTCCAAGGCACCGGGCACCTCAATCAGATCATGCGCCCCGCCCGATGCCTCTATTTCCGACACAGCGCCCGCAATCAGCATATCTGCGATGTCGCGATAAAACGGCGCCACCACGATCAGAAGTTTCACAGGCTTGTCAAAGGTGGCGCGGGGCAGAGTGTATTCTTTTTCAGCCATGACCTTATCCTTCACTCAAGGCGCGGGTGCCAACAATAGTAATTCCATAAGCATCAAGGCCCAGATAGCGGGTTTGCGGGCTGTCGGTCACGAGGATCAGATCCTGCACGCCCATAGTCGACATAATCTGCGCGCCAAGCCCGGTTTGTTTGATGGTGCGCGGCCCGTCATCCTCTTCCATCTCGGAGGCCAGGCGTGGGCGCGGTTGGCGGAACAAAAACACCGCACCACGTCCTTCGGCGGCGATGATTTCCATCGCACGCGGCAGTTTGCCAGTGGGACGGCCAGTATCAGCCGCCAAGCCGATGCCAAGCACATCTTCCAACGCATTCAGCGCATGGGTGCGTGCGAGAACAGGCTCGCCATCTGTGATATCACCTTTGGCGAGCACAACATGTTCAGTGCCGGTGATCTGATCTGCAAAGATACGCATGTCCCAGTCGCCGCCATGGGAGGAGTGAACGGTTTCGCGGCGCACTTCGCGTACAAGGTTGTCGTGCTTGTGGCGATACGCAATCAGATCAGAGATCGTGCCGATTTTCATGCCATGCGTTTTGGCGAAGTCCACCAGATCAGGAAGTCGCGCCATCGTGCCATCATCCTTCATGATCTCACAGATCACGCCGGAAGGGTTCAATCCAGCCAGACGAGAAATATCTACGGCGGCCTCGGTATGACCGGCCCGTACCAGCACGCCACCATTCTTGGCCCGCAGCGGAAAAATATGCCCCGGCGTGGCAATATGGGCCTGGGTGTTTTGCTCATTGATGGCCGTCGCGACAGTCAACGCCCGGTCTGCGGCAGAGATGCCAGTGCTCACGCCCTCACGCGCCTCGATGCTGACCGTAAAAGCCGTCTCGTGGCGCGAGGAATTGTTCACCGCCATCATCGGCAGGCCAAGCCGGTCGATCCGCTCAGACGTCATCGGCAGACAGATAAGCCCGCGCCCATGGGTGGCCATGAAATTGATCACCTCTGGCGTGGCGAACTCTGCCGGGATCACCAGATCGCCTTCGTTCTCACGGTCCTCATGATCCACCAGAATGAACATCCGCCCCGCGCGTGCCTCGGCAATGATCTCTTCGGTGGAAGAGATGGCTGCGCTCAGATCAGCTTCTACTGGGCCGGGCGTTTCATAGGCTTGGATTTCCGACATCTCATCCCCCTGCAACTTGCAGGCTTGCCAGATACCGCAGGCTTAAACGGATGGCCAGAGGGATATATGCCGTTTCAAGCTCACAAAGCTGAGTAAAACAGGCCTCATAACGAGAAAGTTGCAAACTGTCGCTCTTGTGGCAGAGCCACTTTGTGGTATCCTATGAGCAGTGATCAGAAAGGCGTGTCATGCCTGAACTTATTCGACTCTACATCGTCAATGTTATCATCGGCTTCTGTATTGCAGCGGTTTTTGTGGCCATGCTGCTTTGGTTCAACGTCGCGAATCTGTGGCATCTGGTCAGCCATTCGGACAAGGGCCTTCTGGCTGTGTTCCTTTTGTGGTTCTCGAATGGCATCATCTTTGCTGGCGTGCAGTTCGGCATTGCCGTGATGCGTCAAAAGGATGACGACGACGATGAGCCGCGTGGCGGTTTGGGTCAGCATGTCGATATGCGGCAGGAGCTAGAGACGATTCCGATCCGCGCCAACAGCGGCCGCGCGCCATTCTGGCAAAAGAAGTAACTTCAAAAATTGAGCGAGTCGTTCGCGCATTTGCGGGGCTTGGTGTGACGGGACCACGCACAACCGTTTGGTTCTCTCATTCCCGAGGACCTGTATATACAGGTGGGCGCCAGGTAACCGGACCACGGCCCGGACAGAGCCAGCTCCCTCGGAATTGCTTAAGGCCACCGGAATGCAACCTGTCACGAGAAGGGCAGAACCCGTCACCCGACGTAGTTAAGCTGTGTGGGACAGCGGGGCAAGGGGGGTGGCACGGCAAATCAGCCAGGCTGGAACAACTCGAGCAGGTTTCCAGAGGGGTCTTCGCAAAGAATTTGCTTGCCGCCCGGACCCGAAGTGATTTCGTTTCGAAAGGTTGTTCCTTTATCGCGAAGCGAGTCTACGAGACCTTCAAGATCATCGACAACCAAGACACACCGGTTCCATCCCCCTGGTTTAGGCTTGGCACCGTCCGGCATGGGTTTGGATGCCGAAGCCGTCGGACCGGCCAACCAAAGATCAAGGTCACCTTGTCTGACAATTGCCATAGCGGAGCCGAATTGTTCGATCAGTTCGAGACCCAGCTGTCCGCAATAGAAGGCCACGGCCTGATCAACGTCTGAAACTATGTATCGAAATTGCGCCATCAACTTTCTCCAATTGATGCGCTCACCTTAGCATGAAAACCCGCTTTGTTCGCGGAACAGTCATTGGGCCTCAGTCGACATCACAACCCCATATTTGCGCAATTCTTCTGGCAATAGCACGTAAATTTCATCCGGCGGCGTGGTGAGCGCCGGGACCATGATCAGTGGATCGATTCCCATCTCATCCAAGTATAGCATGACCTCGCCTTGACCGGCTTGAATATCTTCCACCGCGAATGAGGCAGGCAGGATCGTGCTTTCGCCGAAGTAGTGCTGATGCACGCCGACCTGCGCAGCCTCATCGACGTCGCGCTCGACGCCGCCCATGAGAATATAGGGACAGGCCGAATAGCAATACTCCCCGGCAAGCATGCGTGTGTTGATGCCAGTCTCTCGAACAAAGCGGCCAATCTGCAAGGCATCGCTGACCACACCACCGGGCGATTGCAGGACAAGCCATTCCGGCGTGGGCCGCGCATCCTGCAACAGTTTGATCACTCGGTCAGCATCTCCCTCGGCGATATCGCCTTCCAGCCGGTAGGTTGCTTGCTCAATTTTGGTCAGGACTAGCCGGTTGGGCAGTTTGCCGGGGTCTCGTGCAGGTCGCGTCGCCGGGCGGTCGCGACCGGGCGCAAACACCCGCCTTTGGTCACCGGGTCGCACAGGGTCCGTCAAGAGTGGCGCATCAGGACCAAAACCGGGCAGGGCCAGACGCGCTTCTTGCACATCTCCCACCACCAGAAGCGCTCCGATGGCCAGTTGAAAAGCCAGAACGGCGGTAAGCACGCGGGCCACCAGCGGGCCTTTGGCCTTGGGGGGTTCAGGTTTACTCATGGTTTGGTGCCCGTGATGGGACTGATCTTGTCATCCTTTGGTTTCTCGGGGGCTGGAGCGGCCTGCGTTTCGGGGTGTTCCTCGATCTCGCGCGAAACAGCGAGAGCCGCCCGCAGTTCGGCCACGGTCATAGTGTCTTCAATATCGGTGCCATCTCGCAGATACCGGATCACGCCTTGGGTGATGGCAAGGATCAGAACCAGAACAGCAGGCAAGAGGTCAATCGCAATCGCTCCGGCCCATGATGGCACGAAATTGCGCGCATAAAGGATCACAGCGTCAGCAGAGGAGATGGGGGTATAGATCACCTCAGGCGCCGGTTCCAGGGCAGACACGGTTTGTGCCGCGCCTTCCAGGGTGGCGGCACGTTGACCCAGTACTTCAAGTACAGATGTGATGGTAGCTGCCTGATCATTGCGCCCCTCGGCCGTGCGGCTGTCAAGCTCGGGCAGGACAACCGAGGCGGCCAAATCCTGTGCCGCGCGTTCTACCAGGGGGGCGACTGTCAGCTGGCGCATCTGCGTGATCAATCCTTGCAGGCGTACCGCCGCCTCAGAGAATTCCACAGACCGCGCCTCAACGGGGCCGGGTTCCACCGTCAGCGCGCGCATGCGGCTTAGGATGGCGTTGCCTTCGGCAAATGCAGTCTCAACCAAAGGTGTTTGTTGTGCAATTTGGGCTTCCAGCGCGCTCAGCTCAGCCGATTTCTGACGCAGCACGCGAAACACGGCCCCACGTCCGGCAAGGCCAGAGAGATTGCCGGTAGCCTCCTGTTCGCTGAGATCTTCAAAAGATTGGCGCACCCGCGCCACGTCACGTTCAAGCGCCTGACCCGTCAGCGCAATTTCATGCGCGCGTTCCAGGCTTTGCTGATAGTCCTGTACGGTCTTGGCCAGATGCTGCTCCACCGCCGCAGAGCCGGCCAGCGCGGCGGCATTGAGCCAGCTCGACATGGCCACAATGGCCAGTGACCCCAGCCCCATAGCCCCCAGAAGTGCGACTCGCGCCCGCGCCGTGGTGACCGCCGGGTAGAGGCGCAAGAGGTAGGACCAAAATACAAAGATGCCGACCGACACGGCCACCGAATAGGCCAGTGCGGCGAAGGTCGACAGCGCACCGGTGTCATCTAGCAAAGAGGACACGCCGAGATATGTGTAGATACCAGATGCTACGGCCAGCACGCCAAGCGCTGTGCCCGAAAAGGTGTTTAGCCAATCAATATGGCCTTCAAGCTCTTGCGCATATCGCGCCGATCGCGTGCGCGCACTGTCCCCGGATTCATCAGCCATGCCCCACTCCTTCCCGCGCAACTCCCTGTGCAGCGCCAAGATGACGCCAACTTTTCGAGTATGTGAGTGTCCGCTGAAACATCAAGTCAGGCTCTCGTGATCAGCGGGGAGTGCACAATAAATAGGGGAAAGTCTTGCCAATGTTCCCGGTATGTTCGTATGTTTGGTGTCATGCAGGATGTAGTCACAGATTTGAACACCCAGAAACCCGGCCAGCTTTTGGCGCGGGGCGTGTGCAGGCATTTGCTGGGCTATGATTTCGTCTGCGTCGAAGAATTCACACCGGAACGGGGCAAGCGGGTGGATGTCATGGCGTTGGGTCCCAAAGGTGAGATTTGGGTGGTAGAGTGCAAATCAAGCCGGGCCGATTTTACCTCTGATGCCAAATGGGATGGGTATCTTGAATGGTGCGACAGGTACTTCTGGGCTGTGGATGAGGATTTCCCTACCGATCTTTTGCCCGAGGGCACGGGTTTGATGATTGCCGATGCCTATGACGCTCAGATCATTCGCATGGCGCCGGAAAGCAAATTGCCAGCCGCGCGGCGTGCGGCCCTTACGCGACGGTTTGCGCGACAGGCGGCACTGAGGCTGCAATCTGCGCGTGACCCGAACCTATGAGGTGTCGTTTTCTGGTCTGGAATTCAGGTGAGTTCTACGCATCCTAACCTTTGCGTGCCTCTGCCGCTTTTGCAGCCGCCAGAATTTCTTCGGCAATCTCGCGCGCCTCATCAGGGTCGAAATCCATCGGAATTTCAGCCTGGCCCGCCTCAATGAACAACCGCACCATGCCTTGATCGGTTGGCCCGATTTGCAGGTTTGCCTCGATATCGCGTTCGTCGTTGATGCCCATGGTGGCCTCCAAAAGTGCAATCCGGGCTTAGCGCCAAGATGCAAGTCGCGCAAGTCGCTTGGTCCGCTCAAAGAGTCTTGCAATCGCACCGCGCAAAAGTTAAATCGACACCGCGTGCCGCCTTAGCTCAGTTGGTTAGAGCGCCTGATTGTGGATCAGGAGGTCCCCCGTTCGAGCCGGGGAGGTGGTACCACTCCTTATTTCCCGACCTCAATCGCAATTTCCTGCCGCAACTCGCCCGTTTCGGCGTTAAAGATCAGGATCTGGTTGTCCTCCGTCACCACCGCGTACCAGCCATCGCCGCGCGTATAGGCCGTGGGGACCGTGCCGTCGGGCAGGGTAATCTCATCAGGCATTTCCGGGCCGAACGCGTCGGAGAACTTGGTGACAAAGAGCACCACGATCACTATGAACCCCACAACCATCACGGCGGTCAGCACGGTGACCAGAAGGCGCAGGTATTTCACCAGCCCGGGGTCGATGGGGTTTGGATCTGGAGTGTCATTCATGGGCGAAGCCCCTTCCAAGACGATTTCCGTGCGCATTGCGGCGGATCCGCCGCCCCGCCTTGATAAGGCGCTTGCGCGTGATGTGCCAGAGGCGGCGGCCTTGTCCCGCACGCGCCTGACGCGGCTGATTGCAGAAGGGTGCGTGCAGATAGGGGGCGCGCCGGTCATGGACCCCAAACGTAAGGTGTCCGAGGGAGACATTGTTGAGATTACCGTACCTCAGGCCGAAGAGCTTGATACAGTTGCGCAGGATATTCCTCTCGACGTGGTGCATGAAGACGCAGACCTCATCGTGGTGAACAAACCCGCTGGCCTTGTTGTGCATCCCGCACCAGGCAGCCCGGATGGCACGCTGGTGAATGCGCTCTTGCATCATTGTGGGGATAGCCTGTCTGGCATTGGAGGCGAGCGTCGCCCCGGCATTGTGCATCGCATTGACAAGGACACCTCGGGTCTTCTGGTTGTGGCCAAATCGGACAAGGCGCATCACGGATTGGCGGCGCAGTTTGAGACGCACAGCGTTGAACGCAAGTATCTTGCTCTGGTACATGGAGTTCCTGATGCCGCCGATCCCCGCCTTCGTGGCATCAAAGGGGCCAGCTTTGAGGCTGGCAATATCCTTAAACTCACCACGCAACTGACACGCCATAAAACCGACCGGCAGAAGCAGGCTGTTGTGTTTCAAAGCGGCCGGCATGCCGTGACGCGCGCGCGACGCATTGAGACCTTTGGAATTCCACCGCAAGTGTCACTGGTTGAATGCTGGCTCGAAACCGGGCGCACACACCAGATCCGGGTGCACATGGCCCATGCCGGGCATGGATTGGTTGGCGATCCGGTCTACGGCGGTCGGCGGAAATTGAACGCAAAAGCGCTCAGCAAAGAGAGTTTTGCTGCCGTAGAGGTCTTTTCTCGTCAGGCACTTCATGCAGCGGTTTTGGGCTTTGAACACCCGGTTTCGGGTGAAATCTTACGGTTTGAAACGCCTTTACCATCTGATTTTGCAGAGCTTTTGGGAAAATTACGCGCGTTCGCCTGATTTGAAATAAATTAGCACGTTTTCGCACCTTCACGTGAAAATCCTGTCACACCACTGGCGGGCATCCGGCTGAGCATTCATATTCTGTTAAACAATTCAGTTCATCTGATCTTGAAAACAGCCCAGTTGTGCTTACATCAATGTTAAACCCTTAAACATTGGAGGGACGAGGACATGAGTAACTACGCAAATCTTCCCGCACCGTCACCAGAGGCCGGTCTCAACCGCTATTTGCAGGAAATCCGCAAATTCCCGCTGTTGGAGCCGGAACAGGAATACATGCTGGCCAAGGCCTGGGTCGAGAAAGAAGATACCGACGCCGCCCATCAGATGGTCACAAGCCACCTGCGCCTGGCAGCCAAAATTGCCATGGGCTACCGCGGCTATGGCTTGCCGCAGGCGGAAGTGATCTCAGAGGCCAATGTGGGTCTGATGCAGGCGGTCAAACGCTTTGACCCCGAAAAGGGCTTCCGCCTGGCCACCTATGCGATGTGGTGGATCCGCGCCAGCATTCAGGAATACATCCTGCGCAGCTGGTCGATGGTCAAACTGGGCACGACGAGCGCGCAGAAAAAGCTTTTCTTCAACCTGCGCAAGGCCAAGGCACGCATTGGCGCGTTGGAAGAAGGGGATATGCACCCCGACAATGTGGCGCGCATTGCGCATGATTTGGGCGTCACCGAAGACGAAGTGATCAGCATGAACCGCCGCATGTCGGGTGGCGATGCGTCGTTGAATGCCACAGTGGGCTCTGAAGGCGAGGGCACCATGCAATGGCAGGATTGGCTCGAAGACGAGGATGCCGATCAAGCGGGTGACTACGAGGCCAAGGACGAGTTGGACGCGCGTCGTGAGCTTTTGGCTGAGGCGATGTCGGTGCTCAATGACCGTGAAAAAGATATCCTGACGCAGCGGCGCCTGAGCGACAAGACCATCACTCTTGAGGACCTGAGTGCGCAATACGACGTCAGCCGCGAACGCATCCGCCAGATTGAAGTGCGCGCGTTTGAGAAGCTACAAAAGCGCATGCGGTCCCTGGCACAGGAGAAGGGCATGTTGGCCTCAGTCTGACCCTTTCTTTCGCTGATTGGTCAATGGCCCCTTCCAGAGATGGACAGGGGCCATTACTTTGCGCAGTGAAGATTTCAACCTTGATTTGGATGACCCCAGGTGCGCCTTTTCCTTTTTGCCTGTTTTGTTGGTTTGACGGCTTGCGCACCCCGCGAAGCCGCACAATATGCAGCGCCCGTGCCTGAGGCCCAGATCGAACAGGTCTATGTGGCCACGCAAAAGGCTTTGGACAATAACGGGCAGACCTTTGGAGAGCGGCGAACAGGCGAGATGAACTACTTTCGTGCGGCTGTCTCAGTTCCGCCAACGCATGAACCGGGTCGCATCGAATGGCCAGATGGCCCACCAGATGCCGCGACTGATTTCGTTGTGACGGAAACTGAAATTTATGAGACACCCAATCAATTTTTACGGGACGTGAAATCAAAACGCTCGGGTGCCGAAACGCAAGTTTTTGTGCATGGCTTCAACGCAACCCTGTCCGATGGCATGTACCGCACCGCGCAAATGCATGCCGATTTTGGGCGAGAGGTGCCTACCGTTCTCTTTTCGTGGGCCTCGGCGGGTGATCCGCGTGGTTACATCTATGACCGTGACAGTGTGCTCTACGCGCGCGACGACCTTGAAGACTTGCTCAAGCAGCTCACGCAGGGCCCCAATGACCGCGTTGTTCTGATTGCCCATTCCATGGGATCACAACTCGTCATGGAAGTGATGCGTCAGGCGGCGCTTCGTGGAGATCGCACATTGCTCAATCGGATCAATGCGGTGGTTCTGATGTCGCCTGATATTGATCCTGATGTCTTTCGCAGGCAAGCCGAGGCAATCGGAGACATGCCAGATCCCTTCCTGATCTTCGTATCCCGACAAGACCGAGCGCTGGGCCTTGCCAGTTTCATCACGGGTCGCAAGCCGCGCCTTGGCGTGATCAACAGCCCCGATGCAGTTGCCGATCTGCCAGTACGGGTAATCGATTTCACCGCGCTGGCCAATGGCGAAGGCCTTGATCATGCTGTAGCAACAACCTCTCCGGCGGCTATTTCGGTGCTGCGCGGTATGATGTCCCAAGCCAGTGCAGGCCAACCCGCATTCCAGCGCTACATGGTCCTGACAACATCGCCACCCATCGGCCCCTAAGACGCCATTTCGCCAAGCCTGAGCCAAATATTCGCCCCTTTCTTATGGTCTTAAAGGATCAAGGAAATATGGCCTGAAGCGTACATAGCGTTGCACAACAGGCTTTGACGAAGGGCAAACAGGTGAAAAAGCTCGACACTGTCGCAAGCAATTGGACGGCGCTTATCGGATGCGTCTGCCTTGGCTTGGGCATCGCCTATCGCGCTGTTGTTCCAGCTGAAAACCCGGTCTCAGGTGCGCTTTTCCTGATCCTGTGCTACCTCATCCCGGTCTCGCTTTTCGAAATTCTGGGCCGCAAGAGTCATCGCCGCGCCTCGACCGGTCTTGATTGGGAAACCTCGCGGAGCCCGGATTTGCAGCGTGTGGTCGTCAAGCTGGTTGGCTTCTTCGGGATCATGGCCGCGGTCGTCGCGATCCACGCTGTTTTCCGAATTTACGCGGTGGAGCGGCTGATCATGCCACTTGCCGCGTTGCAGTTGCTCTTGCCTGTCTGTCTGCCCTTGGTGATTGCCTACTTCTATTTCGTTGATCGGCGCATGCGCGAGCCGCATGACGGCTATCATGAGTTCGGTCAGCTGCTCCTACGGCGAAACTCGGATCCAGATTGGCCGCTACTGAAAGACTTCGCCCTGGGCTGGATGATCAAGGGGTTCTTCCTGCCTGTGATGTTCGCCTATCTCGCGCTGCAGATGCCGCGCCTGCACCTTGATCTGAACCAATTGATGCAAGGGCCGGTTGCGGCTGCGGTCTATCTCACCACGGCTTTGGTGATTGTCGAACTTACAATTGTCGTTGTTGGCTACGCCATGACGCTCCGGCTTTTTGATGCGCATATCCGCTCGCCAAATGGTCTTCTTGGCGCCTGGGTTGTCACGCTGATCTGCTACGAGCCTTTCAACAAGATCGCTTCTGGCCAAATCTATCCTTATCGTACCGAACAGGACTGGTCTGCGGTCGCAGGTGATTATGCACTTCTGATGTGGCCCTGGATTATCCTTGTCCTTTCGGCGTTCCTGCTGTGGGTCTGGGCCACGGCGATTTTTGGATTGCGCTGGTCCAATCTCACCCATCGTGGGATCATAACCAACGGGCCTTACGCCTTCACCAAGCACCCTGATTACGTTGCGAAGAGCCTTTTCTTCTGGCTCACCGCCGCACCTTTCCTGACAGCCGCCACCCCCTGGCAGGCGGTGACCGGCACGCTGTCGCTCTTTGTCATCAACGCGGTCTATTTCGGGCGTGCCCGGATGGAGGAAAAGCATCTGTCCGAGGACCCCGATTATGTCGAATATGCGCTGGCAATGAACGAGCGCAGCATCTTCCGTGGAATGGCCAGGTATCTTCCGTTTCTGACCTACCATGCGCCGGACCGGCAGGGGTCTGACACAGCGCGGAAGAGTGACGCGGCACAAGGCCTGCCTGCCGAGTAATTCCGCCACGGTCCGGCGATTGCAGCCTGCCGAGAAGCGTCTTACATTTATCTTCCAAAGGAGATGGACATGGCTGGCGGCTGGGCGCGCGATGGCGCGGTGAATGAACAGATCGAAGCATCCGTGAACGACGAGCTGCAGCGTCTGAAGGCTCGGGCACAGCCCACGGGCGAGAGCCTCACCCATTGCGCCGAATGCGACGAACCCATCCCCGAGGCACGGCGTGCGGCGATCCCCGGTGTGAAGCTGTGCATCGACTGCATGCAGGAGCGTGACAGCGCCTATCAGATGCGCTCCGGGATCAATCGGCGGGGGTCTAAGGACAGTCAGTTGAAGTAAAACCTGCTTTCTTTTTGCTGCAAATATCCCCGCCGGAGGCGTCCGTCGTCACCCCTCCATCGCCTCAAGCTCATCAATAAAGCCCGAGATCATCGATAAACCCTTACCCCAGAACGCAGGATCCGACGCATCCAAGCCGAAGGGTGCCAGAAGTTCTTTGTGGTGCATCGATCCGCCGGCTTTCAGCATATCGAAATACTTGTCCTGGAACCCGACCGGATTTTCCTCGTAAACCGCATAAAGCGCGTTCACCAACCCGTCACCGAACGCATAGGCGTAGACGTAGAAGGGCGAATGCACGAAATGCGGGATATAGGCCCAGAAACTCTCGTAGCCTTCCATGAATTCGAACGCAGGCCCAAGGCTTTCCCCCTGCACCGACATCCAAAGCGCGCCAATGTCTTCGGGCGTCAGCTCGCCCTCGCGACGCGCGGCATGCAGTTTGCATTCAAAGTCGTAAAAGGCGATCTGGCGAACGACCGTGTTGATCATGTCCTCAACCTTACCCGCGAGCAGTACCTTACGCTCGGCCTGATCTTTGGCTCCGTCAAGCATCTTGCGGAAGGTGAGCATTTCACCAAAGACCGACGCCGTTTCGGCCAAAGTGAGCGGTGTTGAGGACAAAAGCTCACCTTGCTCAGCTGCCAGAACCTGATGCACGCCATGACCCAGCTCATGCGCGAGCGTCATCACGTCCCGCGGTTTGCCGAGATAGTTCAGCATCACATAAGGATGCACGTTGGTGACGGTAGGATGTGCAAACGCCCCCGGTGCCTTGCCAGGTTTCACGGCCGCATCAATCCAGCCTTTGTTGAAGAACGGATCAGCAAGATCGCCCATGCGTGGATCAAAGGCGCTATAGGCCTCCATCACCATTTTCTGCGCCTGCGGCCAGTCGATGACCTTGGTGTCTTCCATTGGAAGAGGCGCGTTGCGGTCCCAGACCTGCATCTTATCCAGCCCCAGCCATTTGCGTTTGAGCTCGTAATACCGATGGCTCAGTTTGGGGTAGGCGGCTACAACAGCATTGCGCAGGGCCTCGACCACTTCGGCTTCGACATCGTTAGACAGGTGCCGCCCGGTCTGCGCCGTGGGCATGTTGCGCCAGCGGTCGAGCACCTCTTTTTCCTTGGCGGATGTGTTGTGTACACGGGCAAAAATTTTGATGTTCTCCTGAAAGACATTTGCCAGCTCTCGGCTTGCAGCCTCGCGTTTGCTGCGATCCTGTTCGGTCAGAAGGTTGAGCGTGGCCTCAATCCCCATCTCCTCGCCATCTACTTCAAAGGTGAGCCCGGCGATGGTTTCGTCAAAAAGCCGCTCCCATGCATCACCAACAACACCCAGATCATGCAGGAATTTCTCAAGCTCATCAGAGAGTTGATGTGGCTTCATCGCCTGAATGCGGCGAATGACCGGGGAATAACGGGCCAGACTGGCATTCTCGGCATACATCGCGTTCAATGCATCTGCATCAAGCCGGTTCAGCTCCAGCGTGAAGAACACCAGCGGCGTGGTGAAATTGGTGATCTTCTCCTGGCAATCAGACATGAATTTCGCCCGCTCGCCATCGGTTGTCTGCTGGTAATAGCGCAGCCCCGCATAGGACATAATGCGCCCGGCGATGTTTGAGATTTTCTCGTTTCGCTCGATGCAAGTGAGCAGACCGGCGGCATCGAGGTCGCCAAGCTTTCCTTCGTAATCGGCCGCAAAAGAGGCGCAGTTTTCTTCTAGCCACTCCAGATCACGCGCAAGTTCCGGCGCGTCCTCGCCGGTGTAGAGATCATCCAGGTTCCATTCCGGCAATTCGCCAAGATTGTCAGCGCCCGAGGCAGCATTGGCATCGCGGACAGGAAAGGGAAGATGGATCATGGTACACTCCGGAATAACGTTTTGTCTGACATAGGCGGGGTAGGGCGGGGCCTCAACCCCAAGTCTTTTCTGAAAAGACTTGGCAAAAGCCTTTTGAAGGCTTTTGCTATTCAGCCATATTGCGCCAGCATCTCGCGCAGATCCTCAATCGTGTTGGCCTCATTCACTGGTTTGTCATGCCGCCAGCGTTTCATGCGCGGAAAACGAAGGGACACGCCGGATTTGTGTCGGGTACTTTCCGCAATGCCTTCAAAGGCGATTTCAAATACATGCACGGCGCGCACCTGACGCACGGGACCAAATCTCTGCAGCGTATTCTTGCGCACCCAGGCGGTGATCTTGCGAAATTCTTCATCTGTGAGGCCGGAGTAGGCCTTGGTGAATGGCACAAGCTCATTTCCGTCCCGCACCGCAAAGGTGAAATCGGTAAAGAGATTGGCGCGCCGTCCGTGACCTTGTTGGGCATAGATCATCACCGCATCAATCGTAAGCGGATCGAGCTTCCATTTCCACCAATCCCCTTTCTTGCGGCCCGTGTGATAGGGGCTGGACGCACGTTTGATCATCAACCCTTCGGCGCGTTCTTCGCGGGCTGTGCGGCGTAAATCGGCGAGTGTTTTCCATGATTTGAACCGAAGCACTAAAGACGCGCGCAACGGTGCATCCTCTGGCAGGGTGCTCAATATGGCATCAAGCCTAGCGCGCCTCTCTGCGAACGGCACTTCGCGCAGGTCCTCTCCGTTATCCTCCAGAAGATCATAGGCCAGCACGATCACGGGCGCGTCTTTCAGCAACTTCTTCGGTACGGTCTTACGACCGATCCGCTTTTGCAGCGCATTGAAGGGCAGGGGCGCAATACCGTCCCAAGCCACAATCTCTCCGTCAATCACTGTGCCATCCGGAAGGAAGTCCCGCGCACGCGCCAGTTCGGGAAACCGGTCTGTCATCAATTCCTCGCCACGTGACCAGACGAAATGCTCGCCGCCGCGCAGAATGAGCTGACCGCGAATGCCATCCCACTTCCATTCCGCGAGCCAGTCTTTGGGATCTCCCAATGTCTCGGGCCCATCATCGTCCAACCCATACGCCAGGCAAAAAGGGTAGGGGCGCGAGAGATCCGCACCTGAATCGGGCGCCTCGATCAAGGCCTCCCATGTTGTTGTGTCTGGCGTCCAATCCCCCATCAAGCGATGCGCCAGTTCGGCCTCATCGCGGCCCGTGGCCTGTGCCAAAGCGCGGGTCATGAGCTTGCGGCTCACCCCGATACGAAACCCACCTGTCAGAAGCTTGTTGAAGACCATGCGTTCCTGCGCGCCCATCTGGTCCCACGCGTCCAGAACCGTAGCTTTGCGTGCATCTTCGTCCTGCGTATCAAGCGCCCGCAGACGCGCAATCCATGTGCTCAGGCTCTCATCCTGATCTCTCGATGCAGGGGGAAGGACCAACGCAATAGTTTCGGCCAGATCACCCACAATCGAATAGCTTTCCTCAAAGAGCCAAAGCGGGATGTTAGCCTTTTCCGCCGCCCATTCCCGAAGCTTTGTGGTCGTGATCGCCCGGCGCGGCCTGCGCCCGGAGAAAAGCGCGACGGTCCAAAGCCGGTCTTCGTCTGGCGCATCTGTAAAATATTTAGCCATTTCAGATGTTTTGGCAGATGTCTTGGTAGTCTGATCAAGAACGGCGTAGAGTTCGGTGAACCGTTTCATGCGGTGTCACCTTCGTCGTCCGTGGCATCCAAGGTCTCGCCAGTGAACTCTGTTGGAACAATTTCAGTGTTTAATCCACTTTCATTCAGCCAGCGCGCGAAGATATCCGTGTAACCATGCGTGACATATATATTTTCCGCTTTGGTTGCTTTGATCGCAGCATTCAAACCCTGCCAGTCCGCGTGATCGGACATCACAAACCCCCGGTCCACTGAACGCCGCCGTCGCACCCCACGCAGACGCATCCAGCCACTTGCGAAACCAGTTGAATTGGGCCTGAACCGTCGTGCCCAAGTGCTTCCAAGCGCGCCCGGTGGCGCAAGAACCATCGCGCCGGGATGAGATTTGGGATCAAGATCAGGTGTTACATGGCATGTGTTGGGTAAGGCCAACCCCTGCGCGCGCAATACCGCATTGGTGTTTTCCACTGCGCCATGGGTCAGAATCGGTCCGATGGACGGATCCAAAAGCGACAAAACGCGCTGTGCCTTACCCAGCGAGTAGGCCCCCAAAAGGCTGAACATACCTTTGGCCGCGTTTCCCGCCCACCACTCGTTGATTTCCTTTGCAACGATGTCTTCCTGCGCCCAGGTGAACACAGGCAGGCCGAAGGTGCATTCCGAGATGAAACTGTGACAGCGCACCGGTTCAAACGGCTCAGACAAGCGATCCGGCTCGGTTTTATAGTCGCCCGAGACAACCCAAACCTCGCCTTTCACCTCAACCCGTATTTGCGCCGATCCGGGGACATGGCCTGCGGGATGAAAAGAAACGGTCGCGTCCCCTATCTGCTTCGCCTCACCATAGCGCACAGTTTCAAGTGTGATCTCACCCAACCGATGCCGCATCACCGGTGCGGCTGCCTCGGTGGACAGATAACGTCGATGCCCCGGTCGCGCGTGATCCGCATGCCCATGGGTGATCAGGGCACGATCCACGGGTTTCCATGGGTCGATGAAAAAGTCGCCGGCAGGGCAATAGATGCCTTGGGGTTTGAATTCTAAAACCATAGGCCAAGTTTAGCGTGGTCTCACGCCATGACCATATCCGCGCTTGCGGCGGGTTCACACGCCGGTATCGTGAGGGCAGAAGTAAGGGAGAATGGCATGCGATTTCTACGCTATGGGGCACCGGGCGAGGAAAAGCCCGGCGTTTTGGATAAAGACGGCAAGATCAGGGATGTGAGCGCCGTTATGCCCGACCTTTCAGGGGTTTATCTGGGTGATTTATCATCCGTTGAACCCGAGAGCTTGCCTCTGGTCTCCGGCGATCCACGAATTGGGCCGCCGGTTGGCCATGTGGGCAAACTTGTGTGCATTGGGCTTAACTATACCGACCACGCCGAAGAACTTGGGATGCCATTCCCCGATCACCCGGTGGTCTTTATGAAAGCCACATCCGCGATCATTGGCCCTTATGATACTGTACGGCTCCCGCGCGGTTCGACCCATGGCGATTGGGAGATTGAACTTGGTATCGTGATCGGGCAGCCCGCGTCTTACGTGAGTGAAGACGCGGCACTCGATCATGTCGCTGGCTATACCATTGTCAACGACGTTTCCGAACGGCGTTTTCAGATGGAGCTTTCGGGCCAATGGACCAAGGGCAAAAGCTGTGACACCTTTGCGCCCATCGGTCCCTGGCTTGTCACACCGGACGAGGTGGGCGACGTGCAAAACCTTTCGCTGTTACTGGATGTGAATGGTGAACGCATGCAAACCGGCTCGACCTCAAAGATGATCTTTTCGGTGGCCCATATCATCTCTCATCTGAGTGAATTGATGACGTTGCATCCCGGGGACGTGATCGCGACAGGGACACCGCCGGGCGTCGGTATGGGGCAAACCCCTAAGCGTTTCCTGTCCGAAGGCGATGTGATGGAGCTTGCGATTGAGCATCTGGGGCAGCAGAGGTTGCCTGTGGCTCGCATGCCGTAATGCTCTGATAATTTGCGAAAAACTTGGTGACGCAGGCGTCTGCTCGGGTGCGTGTGCCGGTTTCTTCCATCAAAACCTCGTGCCGCGCGCCCTCGGCCAAATCCAGTATCGCACTGGGCCACCTTGCCACACGGTCATGGATGCGGGCGGGGTCGACAATGTCTTCATCCGTGCCGAGCAAGACCAGGCAGGGTACGTTTGGAGAGGCCATGTTGGACAAGGCACGCGTCTCTGCGAGGCCTTCGTACAACCAGCGCAGGCTTGGTCCGCCGACCCGAAGCTCAGGCTGCTCTACGACATGACGGATCATGTAATCATACATCTGCGTGTCAGTGGTCAGGCGATTGGTTTCAAAAGGTTCACTCAACACATACGCCTCTGGCAAAGTGCCGGGCGCATAGCGTTGGTCAAAGCCTAGATACCGGCTGGCCCAGGACAGGGCCCAGGCAAAAGGGCGTATATGGGGCGACATGTGAATGCCCCACATGGGCGCAGAAAATGCGGCTGCTTCCACCGGCATGCCATCCATCAAGGATCGAAGGCCGATGCAGCCTCCCATTGAATGCCCCAAAAGAAACCACGGCTTGGGAAGGTCAAGCGCCTCAGCCGCCTCAATCATTGCGGAAACGTCTAGCTGATAGTCAGCGAAATCATGAACATGGCCCAGTATCGGGTCGGATGCCACGCGATCGGCCAGCCCTTGGCCACGCCAGTCAATGACGGCGACGTGCAGCCCCGCACGGCTTAGGTCAAGGGAGGTTTTCCCATATTTTTCAACATATTCAGTGCGGCCCGGAAACAGGTACACCGTTCCTGTGATGCCCTCGGATTGCCCCGGCCATACCCCAAGCCGCAAACGCACGCCATCCTTTGCCGTGATCCAATAGGCAGCACCCCCATCGGGGCCCTCGGCCATATCAGAGAAAAACGGCGCGCTTTGCATCATATCAGCTCAGAACACTGCCAAGTTTCATGGCCATGCCCATGTCACCATCTACAGCCAGCTTGCCGGACATGAAGGCAGCGGTGGGATCAAGATCACCCGCCAGAATGGATTGGAAGGTGTCAACATCCGCGGTCAGCGTGACATCGGTGTCATCATCGCCTGCACGTACACCATCATCATCGATCACAATGGCCCCTTCGCCTTCGATGACGAATTTCGCACTGCCATCCAGGCCGCCGCTCATCTTGCTGCTCAAAGCCTCTACTGCGGCTGCCACTACGTCGCTCATGTCTTGTCCTCCAAATTGTGACTTGTCAGGACTATGAATCCTGACCCGGTGCGCTAAATTCTAGCGCACTATGAGCATTAAACATATCTTTCACAATTCTATCGTCGCGGCACTTTTGGCGACAGTCATGTTTTCCTTACCTCTTGCTGCGGAAGAAACCCGCCTTGACGGCTTGTTTGAACAGTTGTCTGAGGCAGAGGAAAAGGACGAGGCACGCCGTGTGGCCAAAGAAATCGAGCTGGAACTCACCAGGTCCGGGTCTGCTTCGGCAGATTTACTGCTCAAACGCGGCACAGATGCGCTTGACGCTGGGGATGTGACGAAAGCAATAGAACATTTGACGGCGCTCACCGATCATGCGCCGGATTTTGCCGAAGGCTGGCACATGCGCGCCGTGGCCTATTCAGAGGCGGAACTCTTTGGTCCCGCCATGGCCGATATCGAACGTGCCCTGGCACTGGAACCGCGTCACTATAATGCGATTGCAAGCCTCGGTGGCGTTCTGGCGCAGATCGACCGGCTGGATATGGCCAAAGAGGCGTTTGAGTTGGTTCTGGCTATACATCCCCATCACGAAGACGTATCCGAAGCGCTGGAACATATCGAGCGCGAGATCGGCGGCTCGGAACTCTAATCAATGAGGGAGCGGCCTATGGCCGAGCAGTCCAGGGTCCTCGCGGTCCTCGGCCCGACCAATACCGGCAAAACGCATTACGCGATCGAGCGGATGCTGGGGTATCGCACTGGAATCATTGGGCTTCCTTTGCGTCTCTTGGCGCGTGAGGTCTATGACAAGATCGTAGCGGCGCGCGGACCCTCTGTTGTGGCTTTGGTCACAGGTGAAGAGCGGATCGTGCCGCCGCGCACGCAATACTGGGTGTGCACCGTCGAGGCGATGCCCGAAGGCATGGGCGCCGATTTCGTGGCTGTGGACGAAATTCAGCTATGTGCTGATCCGGAGCGTGGCCATGTGTTTACCGACAGGCTTTTGCGCATGCGTGGATTGCGAGAGACCCAGTTTCTGGGTGCACACACCATGCGCGGTGTCATTTCCCAGCTGGTTCCCGAGGCGGAATTCATCGGTCGAACCAGAATGTCCAATCTGACCTACGCAGGTTCGAAAAAGATAAGCAAGATGCCAGCCCGCAGTGCAATAGTTGGATTTTCAGTTGAGAATGTATATGCCATAGCCGAGCTTTTGCGCCGTCAAAAGGGTGGTGCAGCTGTGGTTATGGGCGCTTTGAGCCCCCGGACACGAAACGCACAGGTCGACCTCTATCAAAATGGGGATGTGGACTACCTCGTGGCCACGGATGCTATCGGCATGGGCCTCAACCTCGATATCAATCACGTCGCATTTTCCTCACTGAGCAAATTTGACGGGCGGCGGATGCGCGTGCTGGCCCCCAATGAACTGGCGCAGATCGCCGGGCGCGCTGGTCGCGGGATGAGTGATGGAACGTTTGGCGTCACGGGTGAGGCCCCTGATCTGCCCGATGACATGGCACAGGCCATCATGGATCACCGTTTTGCCCCCTTGCGCAAGCTGGAGTGGCGCAATGCTAATTTAAGGTTTGGCACAATCGACGCTCTGATTGCCTCGTTGGAAGAGAAACCCGACGATGAGTTGCTCGTGCGGGCCCGCGACGCGGATGATCTCATCGCTTTGAAAACACTGGCCGCGCAAACCGAAATACGGGCGCGCGCCGGTGATGCGCAATCGGTTAAGCTGTTGTGGGACGTCTGCCGCGTGCCTGATTTTCGCGGGATTAGCCACGCCGAGCATGCGAGCCTTTTGGAGCGTATTTTCAGCGATCTGCACCAGGATGGTCGCGTATCCGAAGACTGGTTCGCCGCGCAGGTGCGTCGGATCGACCGGACCGACGGGGATATCGATACACTTTCCAAACGCTTGGCATATATCCGCACATGGACCTACGTGGCGCAACGAAATGGCTGGATTGCGGACGAAAGCCATTGGCGTGAGGCCACACGCGCTGTAGAAGACCGCGTGTCAGACGCGCTCCATGAGGCGCTGACCCAAAGATTTGTGGATCGGCGCACCTCTGTATTGTTGCGCCGGCTCAAGCAGAAGGAGGCCATGGTGGCCGAAGTGAACGACAAAGGTGAAGTGACGGTCGAAGGCGAGTTCGTCGGCCGTCTGGATGGGTTCCGGTTTATTCAGGACAAAACCGCCGGTGGCCAAGAGGCCAAGGCCGTCAGTCAGGCAAGCCTGCAAGCGCTGACGCCGCATTTTCATTTGCGCGCGGACAAGTTTTACAACGCGCCCGATACCGAAATCGACTTTACCGAACAGGGCGGTTTGATGTGGGGCGAATACGCGGTGGGCAAGCTTGTCGCCGGTGCCGATCCCCTGAAACCTCAGGTCAGCGCATTTGTGGACGAAGCCGCCGGGGCCGATGTGGCGCAGAAAGTGCAACGCCGTCTGCAGCACTTCATCGATCGCAAAGTGGCCACTTTGTTTGAGCCGCTGTTGAATATTCAACGGGATGAGACGCTTACCGGGCTGGCCCGCGGCTTTGGTTTCCAGCTTGTGGAATCGTTTGGCATCATCCCACGCGGTGAAGTGGCTGATGAGGTCAAGTCACTGGATCAGGACGCGCGCGGACAGCTTCGCAAGCATGGCGTTCGTTTTGGTCAGTTCACAATCTTCATGCCATTGCTTCTGAAACCTGCGCCAACGCGGTTGCGGCTTGTACTTTGGTCTTTGGCCCAGGGTCTCGAAGAGTTTCCTGAATCGCCGCCGCCAGGCTTGGTGACTGTGCCATCTGGTACGGCACATCCACGCGGGTATCATTCAATGTCCGGGTATCGCGCGGCGGGTGAACGCGCGGTGCGCATCGATATGCTGGAACGTCTGGCTGACATGCTGCGCGGTGAGGACAGCCGCGGCGGCTTTGAGGCCAACCCCGATATGCTCTCGATCACGGGCATGACATTGGAACAGTTTGCCGACCTGATGCAGGGGCTGGGATACAAGGCTGAGCGGGGCGAGCGCGAAAAGGTCAAACCGACCCCTGCCGAAGAAGCGACCCCGGGACCGACAGAAACGGCGGAGGCCAAGCCGGAAGAAACGAAGCCCGAAGTGACAGATGCTGAGGCGATGGCATCTGAGGAAGATGCTACTGCATCCAAATCTGAAACTTCTGAAGCCCTTGAAGAAAAAACAGAAACTTCTGATGAAGGCCCCGAACAAGAAGTGTTCTTCACCTTCACATGGGCGGGTCGTGCGACCCGCGCTCGCACGGATCAACGCCGCACGAGTGGCAAGCCCAAACCCAAGGGCGGCAAGCCGGGCAAGGGCAAGACCAGAAGTGATGCCGGGCCAAAGACTTTTTCGTCAAAGCCGTCCAAGAAAGACAAGATCGACCCCGACAACCCCTTTGCAGCTGCATTGATGGGGCTAAAGGACAAAGGCTGAGGCGTGAGCGACACGCCTGAGACCAAAATCCGCCTGGATAAGTGGCTCTGGCACGCCCGGTTTTTCAAAACCCGTGGGTTATCGGCCAAGCTTGTGTCGGGTGGTCATGTTCGCGTCAATCGCGTGAAAGTTTCCAAACCATCGCATGCGGTGGGCTCTGGCGATGTGCTGACCTTTCCTCAGGCCCGAGACATTCGTGTCATCCGCATTGTCGCGGTTTCGGACCGGCGTGGGCCTGCCCCGGAGGCACGGGCGCTTTACGAAGATTTGGATCCACTGCAGGCGCGCCCCAAGGAGATCCTTCCGCAATCCCCACAGTTTGAGGGAAAAGGACGTCCCACCAAGCGAGATCGTCGCAAACTCGACCTTAACCGTCCAGATAAGCTTGAATGACGCGAAACCTTGAATTAGGTGAGGCGAGAGACGGATGAACGAGAGCCGAAGATGACCTATATCGTCAACGACAACTGCATCGAGTGCAAATACACCGACTGTGTCGAAGTATGCCCCGTGGATTGTTTCTATGAGGGTGAGAACATGTTGGTCATCCATCCTGATGAATGTATTGATTGCGGCGTCTGTGAGCCAGAATGCCCCGCAGACGCAATTCGCCCCGATACTGAACCGGACATGGAAAAATGGGTCGAGTTTAACCGCAAGTATTCCGAGATGTGGCCGGTCATCATCACCAAGAAAGACCAGATGCCTAATGCTGATGAGCGGGACGGCGAAGAAGGCAAGCTTGAAAAGTACTTCTCGGAGAACCCAGGCGAAGGCGGCTAAACCGATTCGTTTGGTTTTCAGGTCTTTGATCCAGCCCAAAGACACCGCGTTTTTTGGCCATGTGTTTGAAATTTATCACCAAATTTATGTGACGCTGCGGTCAGACTTTCGCGAAGCCGTTTTTTGTGATACATTCTCGTTACAAATGTAGTCCACTGCTCAATATCCATTTTGCCCAAGCTGCCGCGTGGGGATGGATTTTTTTGCGCCTGGGCCCCGAAGATAAGCCGTTGGCCATGTCTGACGCACCCCGATAACGCGATAAGGAAAACCTGAATGAGCAAATCGAAAAAGTCCGAGTTCCGGCCTGATGACTACGTCGTTTACCCGGCGCATGGTGTGGGTCAGATTCTTTCCATCGAAAAGCAAGAGATTGCAGGGATCGAATTGGAACTCTTTGTGATTTCTTTTGAGAAAGACAAGATGACCCTTCGCGTGCCGACGCACAAAGCAACTGAAATCGGTATGCGTAGTTTGTCGAGCCCCGATGTGGTGTCCAAAGCGATGACGACACTCAAGGGCAAGGCCAAGGTCAAGCGTGCCATGTGGTCCCGCCGGGCACAGGAATATGAGCAAAAGATCAACTCTGGTGATCTTATTGCGATTGCCGAGGTGGTCCGCGATCTTCACCGCACCGATGACCAGCGCGAGCAAAGCTATTCTGAGCGTCAGCTTTATGAAGCGGCACTTGAGCGCCTGACGCGTGAGGTGGCTGCTGTGGGTGGCGGTGACGAAGTGCAGGCCGCCAAGCAGGTTGACGATGTGCTGGTGTCGCGCGCGGCCTAAGCGTTTGTAAAAAATTTGGAAAAGCCGCGCTGAGAAGTGCGGCTTTCTTTATGGCAGGAGGCAAAGCAGCACAGCGATTTCGACCATCTGCTGTGTTGCGCCCAGGATATCTCCGGTTTGACCACCGATCCGTTTGTGTGCCAGATATCCCAAGCCCCATGTGATCAGTGCCGCGCAAAGACCCGCGATCAGGATCAGACCTCCCAACAGGAAAATCCCCAGTACCACCGCGATCAAAACGGCCATTGCTGCGGCGTTGTCTGGCACGCGCCCAACGTCATGAGACAGGCCAGTTGATCGCGCATGTGGCAGCAGGGCCATTAGAACGGGCATCGCGGCGCGTGATAGAAGGGCAGAGGCCAAAAGGGCAGGGACAGCAAATTGTGCTCCGGCTTCGAACAATGTCGTCAATGCGGCCCATCTTGCCGCCAGAGACAGAACGAGCGCGATCACACCATACGCGCCAATCCGGCTGTCCTTCATGATCTCAAGGCGTTTTTCCCTGGTCCATCCTCCCCAAAGCCCGTCGACTGTGTCCGAGAGGCCATCTTCATGCATGGCGCCTGTGGTAACAACCAGAATGCTCAACGAAATCAGAGCACTGATCGCTGGGCCCCAACCAAGCCATCCCGCCAGCATACCGCCCAAGGCCGCGAGCCCTGCGGGCATCAGTCCCACAATGGGATAGGCCCACGCGGCGCGTGCATTGCGAGAGGTGTCGCCCACACGCACCGGCACACGCGTCAATAGGGATAAAGCCAGGGCCAAATCCTGCACGCGCATCAGTTCTCGGTCGTTTTTCATCGCTTTCGCGGCCTTTTCCATCTGTGCCCCGACCCATGCCTGCGATACACGAAGGAGCAGGGGTCTTGCAAATGGAGCAGGTCATGACAGCCAAATTTGCGTCACTCGCAGAGGTATGGGATGCGCTCTCCGACCTGCCGCAACAAGATGCAAATGCATTAGAACTGGCACGCCAGCGTAGTGCGGAGCTGACCAAACCACTTGGAGCTTTGGGACGACTCGAAGATTTGGCAATGTGGTATTGCGGTTGGCGTGGTGACCCGCAGGCGCGTGTTGAGTCACCTCAAATTATTGTTTTTGCGGGAAACCATGGCGTTACAGCGCAGGATGTTTCGGCTTTTCCCCCCGATGTCACGTCACAAATGGTGGCCAATTTTGAGGCGGGTGGCGCGGCGGTCAATCAGCTTTCAGATTGCGTTGGCGCCAGCCTGACCGTGAAACCGCTTCAGCTCGACACGCCGACCCGAGACTTCACCCAAGGTCCGGCGATGAGTGAAGCCGAGTGTCTTGATGCATTAAATGCCGGAGTTGAGGCCGTTGACGCACAAGCGGACGTGTTGGTGGTGGGCGAGATGGGCATTGGCAACACGACCTGCGCTGCGGCCATGGCATTGGCACTTTTTGGTGGCGCGGCTCAGGATTGGACCGGCGCTGGCACCGGGCTGAGCGGTGACGCTCTTCGCCACAAGGCCGACGTGGTCTCGCAGGGTGTTGAAGCGAACAAAAACTGTCAGGGCAAAGGGTTAGACACTCTGTGCTGTCTGGGTGGGCGCGAAATCGCCGCCGTGGCCGGTGCCATTTTGCAGGCGCGCCTCTTGCGCATCCCGGTGATACTGGACGGGTTTATTTGCACCGCCGCCGCGGCTACTCTGCATGTGGATCACCCCGGTGCGCTGGACCATACCATTGCAGGTCACGTCAGTGCAGAGTCCGCGCATGCAGAGCTTTTACGAAAAATCGGCAAAGACCCCATTCTATCGCTTGGTATGCGCCTTGGCGAAGCGTCTGGCGGCGCCTTGGCCATCAGCATTCTCAAGGCGGCCTTGGCCTGTCACTCGGGCATGGCGACCTTTGCCGAGGCAGGGGTCAGCGACTTCTAAAGCGTTTCGCCTTTAACCTGGGACATCAGCGAAAGGTGAAACGCGTGCAACGATTTAGCGTCGCGTTGCGTTTCGCGATCATCTGTGAGTCAGGTTTGTCGCGAAACGCTTTAATCACGCCTCGGACCGGTCCGTGTCTTCGACCCCTTCAAGGCTGTCTTCTTCCCCGCGCGACAGCAGCATGGTCTGCAACTCGTTTTCGAGCTCCTTCGCGCGGGCGATATAGGCTGAGTTCTCAACCGTGGGAATATTCGGATCCCACAGCGCGGCCAGCTCTCGCACGGACCTCCTGTCGTAGTGATAGAAGGTTTTGTGCAGCTCAGACGCTTCAAATTCGCTCAGCCCCATGTTTTCAAGCACATAGCGACCAGCGCGCAGGGCGCTGTCGAACACCTCGCGCACAATGTCATCAGCCCCCGCTTGATAGAGACGGAACACATGCGTGCGGTCGCGCGCGCGGGCCACGATGTGTAGATCCGGCCGCTCGCGCCGAGCAAACGCCACCAGCCGCGTCGTGGCCTCAGGGTCGTCCAGCGCAGCGACAAGCACAGAGGCCGTCTTCAAACCCGCGGCATGCAAAAGCTCTGGTCGCCCCGGATCACCGAGGAACCCTTTGATCCCAAACCGACGCATGCGCTGAATGGCTTCGAGGTCATGATCCAGAACGATCGTATCAAAGCCGCTGGAGCGCACCATCCGGTTTACGACCTGACCAAAACGCCCAATTCCAGCAATGATCACAGGACCTTCGCTGTCAATCTCATCTGCTGCGGGGGCATCAGAAGTCTCTGTCATACGCTGCGACATCCAATCATAGAGAATGAAAAGCAACGGGGTGATCAGCATCGAAATGGCGATCACCAGCAGCAGTGTTTCGCGCAACTCGGATGGGATGACATTGTTCTGGCCCGAGAAATTAATCAGAACAAACCCAAATTCTCCGGCCTGAGCGAGCGAGAGTGTAAAGAGCCAAAGGTCGCGTCCGCGTAGCCCGAAGAACCGACCCAAAGTAAAAAGGATCCCACCTTTGATCACGATCAGCGAGAAGGTGAGCGCCAGGATCGTAAAGAACGACGCAAAGAGCAGCGAGAAATTAATCCCTGCGCCCACGGCGATGAAAAAGAGGCCCAACAACAGCCCCTTGAAGGGCGCGATGTCGCTTTCCAACTCATGCCGAAACTCGGACGAGGCCAGAACAAGCCCCGCCAGAAAGGCACCAAGAGCGGGGGAGAGGCCTACAAGTGTCATCACAAATGCAATGCCCACGACAATCAAAAGCGCCAGTGCCGTGTACATCTCGCGCAGGCGCGAATTGTGGATGTATCGAAACACAGGCCGGGTCAGGTAAACCCCACTCAAAATGATCCCAGCAACGGCCGCCAATGTGACAAGGGCCACGCCCCAACCCGGCAGACTTTGAATGTAAGACTGCGCCGCTTCAATCTGTACGCCACTATGGTCTCCGCCATGTGCCGCGTCGCCTGCCTCAGACAGACGTTGCAGCGTCTCGCCAAGGATCATATCGGGCGTTTTGGGCAGCGCGAGCAGTGGCAAAAGCGCCAGCATCGGAATGACAGCCACGTCCTGTGTCAAAAGCGTGGAGAAGGTAGATCGCCCGCCTCCGGTTTGCATGAGGCCTTTTTCTGAAAGGGTTTGGAGCACAATCGCGGTCGAGGACAACGAAAACACCAGACCGATTGCCAAGGCAACGCTCCACCCAACACCCAAAAGCATGCAGGCTGCCATAACAGCAAAAGTCGTTAATGTGACTTGCAAACCGCCCAAACCCAGCAGTTTGTCCCGCATTTCCCATAAGGCGCGCGGCTCCAGCTCCAGACCGATCAGGAAGAGCATCATGACCACGCCAAACTCGGCGAAATGTTGAAGCTCCTCGGCGGCATGCCCGCCAAGGAAACCGGGGATTTGACCGATAAGGATGCCTGCTGCGAGATATCCAAGCACAGACCCCAACCCCATCCGCGCCGCAATGGGCACTGCGATGACCGCCGCGGCAAGAAAGATGGTGGCCTGAAAGAAAAAACCTTCCATTTAAATCCTTTATTGCGGCAACGACGCCTTTGGAGCGAGGCGATTGGGATCGCTTGCAGCGACTTACAACTCAGGTAACAGGTAATCGGAGCCGTCCGTCAATGTCCATGCGCTGATCGCGTGAATTTGTATTTGAGCGGCTCCGAGTAAAGTCTTGGATACTGAAAAGGCAGTACGCGTGTGCCCCTTTTAGTTGTCTTTGAGAAGTATCAGCAAACTCGGATCTTCATGCGCTTCAGCCAAGGATAGCAAGGTGATGCCCTTGCCATTTGTGACCGTAGAATCTGCTCCACGATCCAAGAGAAGGCGCGCGGCCTCTATACGGTTGTTGCCCACGGACACGGCCAATGGAGTAAGCCAATCTGTTTCCGCCGGATTGTCACCAGGACGGATGTCGAAAAAGCGCATGTCAAGGCGCATCGGATCCTCTGATAAGCGCTGTTCCAGCTGCTCCAGATTTCCCCGCGCCGCGGCTGTGAAGATATCCATCTCCACCTGATCCAGACGGTCGATCACCCCTTGTTGCCCGGCATGAATGGCCCATCCTATCGGCGGCTGGAAATACATTTCTTCGCGAATTGTGGGATCGGCTCCGGCCTCGAGCAAAATCTCAACCACCGCAAGGTCTCCGATCAATGCCGCCTCATGCAGAGGCGTACGCCCGGGGCGTGCATTGACATCAAACCCAAGCCTGATCATCGTGTCCAGCGCCTTGCGCTGGTCCAACTGGACCGCATCACACAGCATCTCACGCCCACGTACCTGCGCAATGAGGTCAGGGCTTTCGGTGAGCATGTCTTGGGCCGTCTCAAACTCGCCTGCCATGCAGGCCACTTGAAATGCATCTGCATCTGAGATGGCTTGCCTGTTCGCTCCAGCGTCGGCCAAAAGCTGGGCAATCTCGGTTTGTCCCATCAATATGGCCGTCTGATAGGGCGTCTTTCCCCTGGTGCGATTGTCATAGATGTCTGCAGGTTTGTTCAGGTCAGCGCCATGCGCAATCAACAGCTTCACACGATCAACAAAGCCACTTCTGATCGCATTGATCAGTTGAAAATGCACCGTCTCAGACGGGTTGGGGACAAGACGGTCATTTTCATGTAGCAACCAGTTGTTCTTGTCGCTTGCCGAAAGCCCATATTCCAACAGCAATTCCAGACAGGTGTTGTCGGGCGTAAAGCACCGGTTATAGGCGGCTTGGCTGTCATTGGGGTTGGCCCCGTGGTATAGAAGGGCGCGCGCAAATGCCACCATGTCGGGATGCTCTGGTTGATTGACCGGGCCTCCTTCACCCTCGCCAAAAACACCTGTCAGAGCGGTAAACTTGTACTGACCGCCCCACATGTAATGCGCATTTGGGTCTGCCTCGCGCTCCAGCAGCACTTGAGCGGCGGGAAAACTCGACCGCTCAGGTAGCCGTGCATAGGCCGCATACATTATAGCAGGCCAGTTAAAATAACCTCCAGGTGAGTTGACCAGTTCGGGATTTTGATCAAGCCAGCGGGTCACTTTATCTGCGTCACCTAAAGCGGCGGCGGTGTATATATTGGCATCGGCAATTTCGGGATGATCCGCCAGCAATGCTGACGCATCTTTGAACCGCTTGGGTCCAAAATCTGGAACGTTGCCATAGGCCACCGTCACCAGATCGAGAAACCGGTTCGCCAGAGGGTCACCCGAATGATCCTGCACGCCCTCCACATGCGCCTTCAGGCGCGCCCAACTTGAAAACCCATGGCTGCGCGCAATGACAAGCTGCGCCTGTTGAAGAGAAATAGAGCCAGGATCTCCAAAATAGGGACCTACCTGATCAAGCGCGGCAGGGTCCTTGATGCGAACGGATTTCAACAAAGTCTTGGCGCGCTTTTTGAGCTGCTCAAGATTGGCACGGGTAGGAAGTGGGGTGATCGTCATGATCGGCCTCCTTTCAAAACATCCGGTATCCGCGCCCTCGGACCTGAAAAGAGGTTCGAAAGAAGTTTGGGTATTTGGGACAGATGGGCTTGGCCCTTCCCGCGGATCAGGTGCCGTCTGACCGGCCCAGGCAGTATGCCATGGACTGCCTTGTCTCTCAAAGAAGAAAAACTCTGAAGCGATGAAGCGTGCTTGGCCCAGCTCAGCCGCTGGGCATTTTCAGAACCACGTTGCGGCCGCTCTTAACGTAGCGGATTTCGCTGTCTCCAATCGCGGACACGCGGCCACCATCCAGCCGGTCGCCAACCTGTACTTTCTTATACCGGCCACTGGGCAACCGCACGAGCGCCCGACGGTTGGATTGCGACCCATATACGCCAATGAGGTTCACACGGCGCAGTTTCAAAACGTTTTGCTCGGTCGCGGCGCGGGCCACCGTGGTCGCGGTTGGCGCGCTGGGCGCCACACGCTGGTTTGAGGGCACAACGGCGGCAGTTTGCACAGCCTGCTGAGCTTGTTGCTGACTGCGCTGTACGATTTGCGCGATGTTGCGTGGACGTGTCTTGGGTTTCCGCGACGTGGCCACAGCTTGCGCAGTGGCTCCGGCAAAGGGATCAGGCTGCTGCACAGCGGCTGCAATCGCAGCTTCAACCGAGGCATTGTCAGGCGTAATTTCAACAACGCCTGCTGTAGACGCAGCAGCAGCCTGTTCCGCCAGCTCCTGTGCACTTTGCGGGCGAAGCTTGGGGCGCAGGGATGCAAGTTCCGACCGAGTTAGACCCCCTAGATTTTCACGCTCGTTTTGTTCAGAGAGATCACCGGGCCGTGGCTTGGGTCTTATTTCAGCCAATCGCGCAATTTCCGGATCGAGCGGAACAACCGTCTCGCCATCGGTCACAAGTTGCGCAGGCGGATCAGGCCGTGTGCCAGGAACAAGGCGCGGCTGTCCGGCGAAGACCCGTACACCATTGGGTGTAATGGCGCCCCCTGGAGTGGCCCGCACATTGCCGCGTCCGTCTAGCACGAACTCTGTATCCGCTGCAGGTGGATTCAGCAATGTGCCGGGACGCTCATCGCCTTGCAATGCGCCGACCTCTGGCAGGGCCACGGCATCCTGTTCCGTCACTTTGGGGTCAATTGATGTGAGGTAAAAATCCTCCAGCGGAATGCTTTCCGGTGCCACAGGCGCATCGGGTGCGCGTTGCCAAACGCCGGTGACCGCGTACCGCGCACGCGCCTCATCTGGGCTAAGTTGCGCCGGACGAGCCTCAGGTTGCGCACCGCGCTGTGTCTCGTTCAGATCCAGCGAAGCACCCGGAAGTGCCGCCACCGTGGTGCCGAAATCCTCGGTTTCCAAGGTGAATTCAGGCTCTTCCTCGATCAGGTCCTCGATGGCTTCGGACTCTGCACCCGGCACTGACGCAACTGTCGTCGTGTCCGGTTCACTGCGCAAAAAGCGCGACAGGCCATCATCGAGGTAAATCGACGCCCAAGCGGCGACACCCACCAGGAAAATCAGCAATGCGGCGGTGAGCATCACGCCAAGGAACTTTGGCTTGCCCCCGATGCGAACCGGGTCGCGCGCGCCAAAGATCGTCATGCGCTGGCGCTCGTCATCCTCTTCTTCGAGACCGCGCGCGTCTGGCTTTGCCTCTGTGTAACGCGCGGCGGCTCGCGCGATCAGAGCATCGCGTTTCGTGGCGAAAGAGGGCTCTGCCGTTGGATCAGGAGCTGCAGGAATTGACGCCAAAAGACGATCTTCGCCTGCCGGGCTTAGCGAAGCGCCAATGCGCGTGGCCGTCTCGTGCGAGAATGCAATTTCCGGGGCCGAGGGCGTGTCAGGGATCGGATCAGGCGCGGGTTTGGGAGGTTCAACACTCAGTGGGGGTTGGTTGCGCTCTGACGGAGCAGGGTCAGGGTCCGTTGGCACTGGCGGTGTGTCAATGTCCCGCACCGCCCCTGTCAGTTTTGGCGCTGCCCCTAGATCATCGCGACGCGTCGCCCGGATCGAGGTAAAGGCAACCTTGGCTTCCCTGGGCGTGTCGGCGTCATCAAGATCACCGGCTGGTTCTGACACCTCTTCGACAGCCTCTTGTGCGTCATTTGCCTCGACCGTCGGTCCAGGCTCAGGTGTCGTGTCAACCACAGGCGTGGTTTCTGCATCTGTCGCGTCTTCGAGCAGGCCGGAGGGATAATCTTCGTCTGGAATGATCGGATCTTCCAACACGCTGACCGGAACAGGGGTCTCATCCGCGACGCCTTCTGCGACGCCAATGTCGGTGTCATCCCCTGCACCGCTGACTTCGGCGCTGTTAGACAAATCTGATTTGGCGTCGTCTGGAACATCCAGTGAGTCGGACATAACCTCGACCTCTGGACGCTCGGCTTGAGCAGGCTGCGGTTCGGACTCCGCCATGGCGGTTGGTGCCGGCTCTGGCAAACGCGCTGGACCGATGACCCGAATAGCTGCTGTGTCGCGTTCAACAAACCCATCCGTAGGCAACAGCCCAGCAGCGGTCTTCGATTCTCCAAACCAGGGTTCGCCGACAAAATGCGCGCTATCTGGTATGGCCACAAAGCAAAGTGGCTTAAACCCGTGATCCGCCGCAAAGGCCTCTGCCTCGTTCAGCGTATCGCGTGCGACCGCCGCCACGTAGACCTGACCGGCACTGATCGACCAGTCATAGGCCAGATCCTCAAGCGCGTAGGGTGTGGCTCCGTTCAGCGCCCGCGCGACGGCATCGCCGATCTCATCCGCAGCCAGCCCTTCGGCATCAAGCTGGAGATACCGGATTTGATCGTTGGGCAGAACAAGCTTGGTGTGCACGCCATTGGCGTCAAACAAATGCGCCTTGTCGAGAAGTGCGGCAAGTTCTCCGGCCAGATCGCTTGAGTCCAGACTAACATCGCCCATCGAATGCCATCCCGGAAAGGCGCGGTGCAAAAGACCGATGCCATCAAAAGAGAGGGTCAGGGCGAAGTTTGGTTTCATGGACAGCGCTCTAGCACCAGTACAAAGGCGGGCATACGCCGCCGGGACACAAATCTATTTTATAGCAGCTTCCCGCCGAGGAAAAGGTTAACGCGAGGGGTTTAGCCCCCGCGCCACGTTTTTTGACCTCAGGCGCTCGCCTTCGACAGGGCCTGATCGAGATCGGCGATGATGTCGTCGGGGTCCTCAATACCGATTGAGATGCGCACCACATTCGGCGCGGCACCTGCGGCTTCCTGCTGTTCCGGGGTCAGCTGACGGTGCGTGGTGGATGCTGAGTGAATGATCAGAGATCGCGTATCGCCCAAATTGGCCACGTGGCTGAAAAGCTCGAGACTATCAACCAGTTTCACACATCCTTCATAGCCAGATTTCAGCGCTACGGTGAACAGAGCACCCGCCCCCTTGGGGCAGACCTTGGCCACACGCTTGTAGTAGGGCGAAGACTTCAGGCCCGCATAGGTCACGGCCTCGACCCGGTCATCCTTTTCCAGCCAGTCCGCCACAATCTGCGCGTTTTCCACATGCTTTTGCATCCGCAAGCTGAGCGTTTCGATCCCAATAAGCGTATAATGCGCCGCCTGCGCGTTGAGCGTCATCCCCAAATCGCGCAAACCGATGGCGATGCCGTGGAAGGTAAACGCCAGAGGCCCAAATGTTTCGTGAAACTTCATGCCGTGATAGGCGGGCTCGGGTTCGCTGAGAGATGGGAATTTGTCCGAAGCCGACCAGTCAAACGTGCCTGAATCCACAACCACACCGCCGGTGACGGTGCCGGACCCGGTGAGGTACTTCGTCATCGAATGCACCACCAGGGTGGCTCCATGCTCAATGGGGCGGCAAAGGTAAGGTGACGCCGTCGTGTTATCGACAATCAAAGGCAACCCGGCCTTGTCAGCGACATCCGCGACCGAGCGAATATCCGCGATATGCCCACCCGGATTTGCAATCGATTCACAAAAAATCGCGCGGGTGTCGTCATCAATCGCTGCAGCGATGGCCTTCATGTCGTCAATATCGACAAACTTCGCGGACCAGCCAAACCGCTTAATTGTCTGACTAAACTGCGTGACCGACCCACCATAGAGCCGGGTTGAGACCACCACATTCTTGCCCGGACCCATTAGCGGGAAAAGCGCCATGATCTGTGCCGCATGCCCGGATGAGCAGCACACAGCCCCAACCCCGCCCTCCAGCGTGGCGATGCGTTCCTGAAGCACCGCAACCGTCGGGTTGGTCAGGCGGGAATAGATGAAGCCGACTTCCTGCAGGTTAAAGAGCGCCGCCGCATGTTCGGCATCGCGAAACACATAGGCCGTGGTCTGATAAATTGGCGTCTGCCGCGCACCGGTCGCCGGATCGGGCCGCGCGCCTGCATGAATTTGCAATGTGTCAAAACCAAATGAATGAATGCGATCATCGTCGGACATAAGTCAGCCTCCCAAAAGTGTTGTCAAAAGGGTTAGGCGAAAGGCCGTGTCAGGACAACCGGATTTCAGACAGCGCCTGGGTCAACGCGCGGGAATTGGGTATTTATTCCAAGAAAGAAGCCGGTGTGGAAAATACTGTTCCTGTCTTGCAGCCTGGGCGCGTTAACGCATCCAGAACCCGTTGCGCTTTATCGTGTTGCGAATGGCTTGTTCGCGCCGGGGCAGGTTGTCGCGGTCGAAAAGCTCGCGCACTTTTTCACCGCGCCCATGGTAGACCATGAATTTGATTGGATCATAGGTCTTGAGCACTTTCTTGATCGGATTGGGGGCTGCGACCTCTTCGAGCACCTGCACCACTTTGTCGGCCTCGCGCGCGTAAAGCAGCGGAAAGATCCGGTAGTGACAGGTGACGTCGCCATCCAGCAATCCATCGGGTAGCGTATCTCGCCCCCGCCCAGCGCATGGATCACCAGCGGCAGGGCGATTTGATCCAACCAAGGGTCAAGCGACTGACAGACAAGCTCTTTTGGAGTGTCGTCGCGGATGGCCAGAGCATAATCCAGAAACTTTTGTCCAAAGACATGTGGGCATTCGTAAAAGAAATACCCGGCGTTGAAATAAAGGTAGCGCCGCCAGTATTCATCCGGGTAGGCGGGGTCGAGCGAGCTTTCAAAATCAAGCCCGAACTTGTCGTAAAGCGTGCTCCATGTCTTGTGATAGCTGGGGCCATAGAGTTGGATTTCCGGCCACGTGCCCTCACGGCGCAGGGATGCGGATGGTCGGGCAAAATCAAACGGCACCGTCATCAGATCGCCGGTGACCAGCGTATCGGTGTCGAAGAACACAAAGGGTTCCCCCTTCGGCATAGCAAACAGCGCCTCAATCTTGTTGCCATAGGGATAGCTCTGACCGAAATGCCGGTTTTCAAACGGTACGATCCTGGCGCCGAGGTCTTCCAGAAGACTACGCACATCGCCGCGCATCCTTGGGTCGTTCTTCCACAGCGGCCCCGGTTGCGGCTCGGCCACGTAAAGCTGCCCGGCAAAACCCGGGCTGCTGGCACGCAGGCTCGCAGCAAACAGCACGGCCTCAAACTGAAGCCGACCTGCCTGTCCCACGATGAGGATATTGAATGGCTGCTCTGTCCGCGCTTTGCGGGCCATATTTGCCCCGGTTTGCCTGTTGGTCTTTGCGCGCAGTATAGGGCGCGTTTGCGATTTGCGCGAGAGGTGGAACACGGGAAATTCGCCTCAAAGCACCTTCCGCCAAAAAACGGGATTGTCTGCGCGCGCTTGGGGCGGCATGATTTGCCTGAAAACAAGGGGTTTCAACGCAGTGTTTCCATGCAGTGAAAGACCTCATAACTTAAAAAATCGGAACTAGACCCCATATATATCAATGGGATACGTCAAAAGAGAGGGATTTTAATGGCGAATTTGGATGCGCAAGTCCGTGAAAGTCAGGCCCAGGTCGAAGAGGCTCAAGCCAAAATTCAAGAGCTGACCAGCCGCATTGAAGCGGCCCGATCCAAGATCAAGGGCGGCGAAGATGCAACACTCGATATCGAGAATGCCTCGCTCGATGAGGTGCATGCGCATACCGAAACCATGAATGCCAACATTGCCGAGCTGATCATGGGGCTCGATGACATCACCGCCGCCTTTTCCAAGGATTTCGACGAGATGCGCTCGAAAACCGGGTGGGAGAGCTTTGTGGGCATCTTTTCTAAGGCCAAATCAGATAGCATGCGCCAGGACCGTGTGCGCACGGCCAGCATTGATGACAAGCTGCAGGACCTGATCTCGAAATCCGACGTGATTGTGCAACTGCTCGAAGGGCAACTGCGCACGCTGGAAGAGCACAAGGTGAAGGTGGAAGGCAACCTGACCGAGACGCTGGATGAACGCGAGTTGACCGTGGGAGAGCTGGAAGCGTTGCGCACGGACATTCAGGGCATGGATCCCAAGATCATCGAGCTGGAAAACAAGATCGCCAATGAAACCGACGCCGCCGCGCGCACCAAGCTGGAAACCGAACTGGCCGAGATGAACGCCAAGTACAACGAAATGGTTCAGCAGGAACAGGTGAAGCTTGCCAAGTCGCAGACGCTGGAACGCTATATTGAAAAGGGCAAAACCTGGGTCGACAGTTTGCAAAATCAGGCGGCCACGCAAATGGTGCTGATCAACAAGCTGCAGACTGATACCAAGCAGCGCGTGGTGCTCTATGATGCGCTGACCAAATCGCTCAAGACAGCACAGCAACAAGATGTGGCCCACCGCATCAACGAAATCGGCGTGCAGACCGACCAAGAGGCGCAATCGGCAATGGCCGGTATCGGTGCGGCCACCAACAAGCGGATGGCCGACATGCTAGAGGCGCATGAGGATCACATGGTCTTTGCCCGCGAGGTTTTGGAGGCCAAGGCCAAGGCGGATGAACGCTTTGCCCGGCGCTTTGCCAAGATCATCGAGAAACACGACGCCAACGCATACGGAGGCTAAGCTATGGGACTGGGAGTAGCTCTGATTGCACTTTGCGTGCTCTGCCTCATCGCGTCCTTTGTCTTTACCGTCCCGGCATGGATCAACCTGATGGGCATTCTGTTCGGGATTGCGGGGCTGGTGATGATCGGTAAAGGCCGGAAAGGCGGCGGGGACAGCGCGTGAACTGGAAAGACCACATGCGATGACCAAGGTAAAATCATCGCCAGACCACGATCGCGCCGCGCTCGCTGATCTCTTCGCCTCGCGCCGCTACTTCGCCAAGTTCGAAAAGATCACGGCGCATCTCAACCGCGTCGCGGCGGTGATGCAGGCCGAAGGTGCGCTATCCAAGCGAGAAGTTGAGGTTCTGACCGCCTATGTGCAGGCCATCGCCTACACGTTCAAAGCGCTGGCGATGAAGTACTTGCTGGTGGGCCGCGACACGGGGCAGTTTTTCGGCTCTCTGCAGATGGATGTCGAGGAAAGCGGTTTTCCGATGTTCTCGGAGTTGATGGTCATGGCCAATGACGCCGCCCAAGCGCGCCAGCATCTGGAGGGCCAACCCGATGCCGAGACGCTCAAGCGGCAAATGGTCGAACAGATCATCTCTGAACGGGAAATTCCCACCCGGCTGCAATTTGCCCTGTCGCAACGGCTTTACTACGAAGAACTGGTCAAAGGGCATCTTTTCTGGGCGCAGAATGATCCGCAAATCCTCTGGCTCGAAGGGCTGAAAGACCGCCGTCGGTATATGCTGCACTGGGCCAGCTATGACAGCCAGGTCAACCTGCCGACCATCTACCTGATGGAGCTTGAGGATACAGGCCGTCGCAGTTTGGGCAAGGACGAACGGCGCTGGCCCGAGGTGCAGGCGCATCTGATGGCGCAAAGCTTGGGTGGGTTAAAACTTTTGACCATTGCCAAAGGCTTTGACGAAAGCTTTGACGACCTGCACCCCAAAAAGCTGCGCCGCCTGCATGTCGGCCCGATGTATAGCCACGCCTTTACACGCCAGACCGGACCTCTGCGGGAGGTTCTGGCCGAGGCACAAGCGCCCAAGGGGCAGGACTGGGCCCTGGCCTGGACCGATGAGGTGTTGGAAAGCGAGCGGGTTATTGAGGAACGCGCGGGATGGTTCGGGGCCGTTGAGCGCGAGGTCTTTGCGCTTGATCCGTTCTCAGGTCACGGGGCAGAGACGGGCGCCACGCGCATGGAGCGCGCTATCATCCTGCCTGAGCGCCCCTATCAGGTGCTGGCCGAAAAGAACCCGCCGGGGTTTGGCGCGGTCACGAAATATGTGGTGAGCCCGACAGGCCGGGTGTTGAGGTATTGATGCCTCCGGCGGGGATGTTTGAGGCAAAAAGAAAGAGGGTTTCTTAGATGAGTTTGACGGCCGACACGATGGAGCTGCGGGAAGAGGATATCGCCAAGCATTACGAGGCGGCCTCTGCTATGCTGGCGGGGTTTGATCACACCCCCCGGATTGCCAAACCGGTTGAGGCTGTGGCGCAGGAGAAATCATCTGGCCTCGGCACGCGCCGACGCTTTCGCAGCACCACGCCGGGCCTCGTCACGCGATCTACCGCGCGGCCCGAGGGCGTTCAGCTTGTGGCGCGCATCGAGGGCGCGGATGAGGGCGACCCGTTGGTCAGCCCGCTTCAGGCGACGGTCCTGCACGGGTTGCGCCGGGCTTTGGCCATTGCGTTGGCCGTGGGAGAGCAGTTTGCCGAGGCCACGGGGCTGGCCGATCTGCGCCGCGCCAATCTGGCCGGATCTTTGGCCGAGGC